>JBBSLY010000113.1:0-5676 GCA_038233455.1 Solirubrobacterales bacterium
ACTGCGGCCACCTTGGACACTCCTCGCTTTAGAAATCGACGATGATACTTCAGAAAGTATAGCGCTATCCACGGGAGGCGGTCCCAGGGGCGGCGCCGAGCACTCGACCGGGCTTTCGCAGCCGCAACGCCGGCACCGTCCAGAATGCCTCGACGGCGATCCGCGCGGACATCTTGGAGGCACCGACCCGTCGCTCCCGGAACAGGATCGGCACTTCGGCCACGCGGAAGCCGGCCTGGATCGCGCGGAACGTCATCTCGATCTGAAAGCCGTAGCCGTCCGTGCCGATCGAGGTCAGGTCGAGCGTTTCGAGGACCTCACGGCGAAAGCACTTGAACCCCCCGGTGAGGTCGTTGACCTGTACGCCGAGCAGTAGCTTGGCGTACAGCGATCCCCCGCGGCTGATGGTCCGGCGCGCGCGGCCCCAGTCGGTCACGCCGCCGCCCGGCACGTAGCGCGAGCCCAGCACCAGGTCCGCAGCGCCGGACGCGGCGATCAGCCGGGGCAGGTCCCCCGGGTCGTGGGAGAAATCGGAGTCCATCTCGAGCACCAGCTCAGCCCCACCGGAGAGCGCGCGCTCGAAGCCGGCGAGATATGCCGGGCCGATCCCGGCCTTGGACGCGCGATGGCAGACCTCGACGCCGTCGATCTCCGCGACGAGGCGGTCGGCGATCTGCCCGGTCCCATCCGGCGAGCCGTCATCGACGATGAGCACCCGGTGATCCATCCCGGTTGACTCGAGCTGGGGCAGCGCGGCGCGCACGATCGCCTCGATGTTCTCGGCCTCGTTGTAGGTGGGCAGGACGAGCCATGCGCCGGACATGGGCGCGTACCCTAGAGGCGCTTCCGTGCCTCGCACCCTCAAGAACTCGGAGATCGCCGCCGCCTTCGACGAGCTGGCGAGCCTGTACGAGCTGGACGGCGCGGTGGTCTACCGGGTCCAGGCCTACCGCACCGCGGCGAAGTCGATCCGCGAGGCCGGGGTCTCGGTCGCGGAGATGGCCGAGCGGGGCCGTGCCCAGGAGCTGAACGGGATCGGCAAGACCATCGCGGAGAAGATCGCGGCGATGCTCGACACGGGGTCGATCCCCGCGGCCGACAAGCTCAAGGCCAAGATCCCGGCCGGCCTCGTGGAGATCACGGACATCCCCGGCCTGGGCCCCAAGCGCACCCGGTTGCTGCATGAGGCGCTCGGCATCGAGACCATCGACGAGCTGCGTCAGGCGGCTGAGGCCCAGCGCCTGCGTACCGTGCAGGGATTCGGCGCCAAGGCCGAGGAGCGGGTGCTGGCCGCGCTCGCCGTCGGGGCCTCCGCCTCTCCGCGCAGCCGCACGCTGCTGTCCAAGGCACGCGCGGTCGGCGAGGAGCTGGTCGCGGACCTGCGCGAGAGCGACGCCTGCCTGCGCGTGGAGCTGGCCGGCAGCGCACGGCGCTGGGCGGAGACCTGCAAGGACCTCGACATCGTGGCCGCCGCGACTGACCCCACGGCGCTCGTCGAGGCGTTCACCGGACTGGCGCCCCTCGACGAGGTCACGAGCGCCGGAGAGGCGGGCGCGCGGGCGGTCACCCACCAGGGGATGACGGTGGAGCTGAGGATCGTGGCGCCGGAGAGCTTTGGCAACCTGCTTCAGCACCTCACCGGGTCGGGCCGCCACAACGAGGCGTTGCGCACGAGCGCGGTCAAGCGCGGGTTGCACGTGAGCGAGTACTCGGTGATCGACGACGAGTCGGGGGAGACCCACCGCTGCGCGACCGAGGAGGAGGTCTACAGCCTGCTCGGGCTCGAGGCGATCGAGCCCGAGCTGCGCGAGGATCGGGGCGAGCTGGAGGCCGCGCGCACGGGCGAGCTGCCGGAGCTGGTGGCCCTGGGCGACATCCGTGGCGACCTGCACTGCCACACGACCAGCTCGGACGGACGCAACTCGATCGAGCAGATGGCGCGCGCGGCCCAGGAGCGCGGCTATGACTACCTCGCCATCACCGACCACTCGGCCACGCACGGCTTCGGCAAGCACGTCACGCCCACCGAGCTCAGGCGCCAGATAGAGCGCGTGAAGGAGGTGGACGCGTCCATGGAGGGCTTCCGCGTGTTCGCCGGGACCGAGACCAACATCCTTCCCGACGGCGCGGTTGACTACGAGGACGACCTCTTGGCAGAGCTCGACTGGGTGGTGGCGAGCGTCCACACGTCCTTTGCGATCTCGGAGAAGGCGATGACCGATCGCATGGTGGCGGCCATAGAGCACCCGCTCGTCGACGTGATCGCTCACCCCACCGGTCGGCTGATCGGGCGCCGCGAGTCCTACGCGGTCGACCTCGGCCGGGTGATCGAGGCGGCGGCTCGGACCAACACCTTCCTCGAGATCAACGCCAATCCCAACCGGCGTGACCTCGACGACGTGCACGCTCGTGTGGCCGCCCGAGCGGGAGTGAAGATCCTGATCGACTCCGACGCGCACGGCACCGAGACGCTCGACAACATGCGCTACGGGATCGCCACCGCTAGGCGTGCCTGGCTGGGTCCGGCCGACGTGGCCAACACCAGCTCGTGGGACGAGCTGAAGGCGCTGCGCGGGCGCTAGGACGCCGCCGAGCGCTCGACCCGCAGCTCGGTCGGCTCGACCTTGCGCATGCCCGGCGTGCGCAGCAGCTTCGGCGCCCCGAAGGGTGTGCTCTTGTCGAAGTAGAAGCGCACTCCGTCGCGGAACTCGATCGCCTGGACGGCCGCCGACTGCCGTCGCCAGGTCAGAGCGGCCCCGAACGCGTAGCCGGCCGCGATCGCCGGGACCGGCGGCACGAGGAAGGCAACGGCGCCCGATCCCAGGGTGAAGAGCCCGAGTGGCCACAGGCGGTTGAAGATGATGTTCGCGGGCTCGATCTCGGGCAGCTGGTTGGTCGAGCGCGCGTCCGCGAGCAGCCGGCGGATGCCGGCGGTCGGCGCGAGCCGCCGCCCGAGCCACAGCCCCGCCGCGATGGCGACCCCCCACCAGCACGCGGCGACGATCAGGGCCGTCGTGTCGTCGTCGCGGCGCGCCCCGACGATCGCGACGAAGGCAAGCGCCGTGCCCGCGCCCGCGGAGAGCACCACCGAGGTCCGGAGGAAGTCCGCGAAGCGCACGGCGCCTAGGAGAGCTCCGCCAGCGCGCTCAGCACTTCCGTGAAGCCCTCGACCCCGTCCACGGCCACGTCCGCACGGGCGACGATCGCTTCGGGGCCCTCCGCCGAGCGCACCCCCACTCGGACGGCCGCGTTCAGCGTTCCCTCGGCCACTAGCTCGTCGAGCGCGGCGAAGGCGTCGAGATCGGTGGCGTCGTCGCCGCCGTAGAGGGCGGCTCGCACCGGTGCCTCGAGGAGCGCGCGAACTCCGCGGCCCTTGTCGACCGGGACGGGTGGTCTCACCTCGAGCACCTTGCGCCCCCAGTGAATGTGCAGGCCGACGTCCTGTGCCTGCTGTGCGACGTCTCGCACGGCGCTCTGCGCAGCCGCCTCGTCGGGGGCGCCACGCCAGTGAAATGCCTTGATGGCGCCCTTGTCCTCCAGCCGGATGTGGAGCCCCTCGAGCGCGGGCTCGCCGTGGCGCTTCGCGGCGAACTCGGCGATCCGGTCCTCCCATCGGGCGAACGCGTCGATCAGCTCCGGCCGGTCCGACCCCGCTCGCAGCAGCTCGGCGCCGTGCGAGCCGACATAGGCGATCGCGTCCACGCCCACGAGCCGGCGCGCTTCGGCGGCCGCGCGACCCGACACGCAGGCCACGAGCGAGTAGCGCCGCCCGAGCTCCTCCAGCAGATCGGCGACCCCGTCTTGCAAGCAAGAGTCCTCGGGCCGGTTGACGATCGGCGCGAGGGTGCCGTCGACGTCGCAGAGGATGGCCGACCGCAGGGGATCGGAGGTCAGCGGGCGCAGGCTCTCGACGAGTGCCGGGGCCGAAGGGGCGGACACCCCCCGTAGTATGCCTCGCGATGTCATCGAGGCTCGCCCGGCTCGCCGCGATCGCGACCGCGGCGGGCGCGTTCAGCGGCCTGTTCGGCGTGGGCGGCGGCACGGTGATCGTGCCGCTCCTCATACTCTGGTTCGGCTACGCAGAGCGCGAGGCGACGGGCACCTCGCTCGGGGCGATCGCGATCATCGCCGGGCTGGCCGCCGGGGCGCACGGCCTCTACGGAAACGTCGACCCGCTCAACGCCCTGCTGATCGGCCTCCCCGCGGTGGGCGGCGTCGTGGCCGGCACCGCAATGCAGCAGCGGATACCGGAGCGCGCCGTGGCGCTCGCCTTCGCCGTGCTGCTCCTGGGCTCGGCCTGCGTGCTGGTCTTCTGATGGAGGTGTCCGACCTGATCGGAGCGATCGTCATCGGACTCGCGGCCGGGTTGGCTGGGGGCCTGGTCGGTGTGGGCGGCGGCGTGCTGATGGTGCCCGGGTTGGCGATTTTCCTCGGCGCGTCGCAGATCGAGGCTGAGGCCACCTCGCTGCTCGCGATCGTGGGTGTCGCGGCCGTTGGCGCCTGGCGCCAGAGCGGATACGGCAACCTGCGCCTGGGAGATGCCGTGGCGATCGGCGTACTGTCGCCGATCGGCGTGGTTGTGGGCACCGTGTTGGCCAATACGCTCAGCGAGCGCGCGCTGGAGTTGATGTTCGCCGCGGTGCAGGTCTACTTCGCCTACCGCTTGGTGCGCCGCGCGGCCGGCCCCGACGCTCCGCCGCTGCCCGCGAAGGGGTAGCCTCGCCACCGTGGCAACGCTGGAGTTCGAGACACGTGAGCTGGAGGGGCGCGCCGACGTCGTCCTGCGGGGCGAGCTGGACCTCTCGACGGCCGACAAGGTCGATCGCGAGGTTCGGCGTGCCGAGGGCATCGCCATCGAGCTCCTGGTGCTGGATCTATCCAGGCTGACCTTTCTCGACTCCACCGGCTTGAGGCTGATAGTGGAGGCCGACCAGCGCGCTCGGGAGTCGGACCGGCGACTGGTCGTGGTCAAGGGCCCGGCGGCGGTCCAGCGGGTCTTCTCGATCACCAAGCTCGACGAGCGCTTCGAGATGGTCGAGAGCGCGAGCGAGGCCTAGGTACTAGGCCCTCGACGCGCCCGCCGGTCCCACGCGCGCGGCCAACTCGTCGAGCGCGGGCAGGCTGACCGCAGGAGTGCGCGCGACCCCCGCGGCCGCCACCACCGTCCAGAGCCCGGGTGCGAAGCGGGGCGGATGTCCTTCGCCGTCATCCGCCTCGGCCAGCCGGAGGCGAAGGTCGAGCAGGGCGAGAATGGCGCCGCAGATCCCCGCCTGGGGGGCTTCCTCGTCCACCTTGCAGGCGAGGGCCGCCAGCGCGAGCATCTCCGCGGGATCGAGGCCGTGGAACATCTGCCCCAACCCGGCGACCAGGAAGGTGTGTATCCGGTCGAGCAGCGGATCGCGGGTGAGTCGCTCGGGGCCCGGGGCGGGGCCTGCGTCCAGCGGCTCTTCCCCGGCGACGATGCGGCCCATCTGCCCACCGAAGACGGAGCGCAGCTGGTCGGAGTCGAGCCCGGCCTGCATGGCGTAGCGCAGGTTCATGGTCGCGGCCAGCGCGGGCGCGGCATAGGGCGCGTCGCTGGCGAACAGGATGTGGCGCGGGGCCACCAGCGTGAACAGAGCCAGCAGATCGCTGGCCGACCACCACGAGGTGTCGAAGAAGAGGTTGGGGTGACCC
>JBBSLY010000114.1:0-5659 GCA_038233455.1 Solirubrobacterales bacterium
GCCCTCGGCGCCGTGCTCGAGCACCTCTTCGAGGACGTGGCGGGCGGTGAGCCGCTTGCCCTGCACCCGGCCCTCCATGTCCGCGATCGCCAGCAGCACGGTGTCAACCGCGCCGTCGGCGACCGCCTGCTCGAGCTCTGAGACCTCCACGCCCGAGCTAGCTTCCCGCCAGCTCGGACTCGGCGCGCTCGAGGGCCTCGAACTCCTCCTCGGGGGCGCTGCTCACCAGATGGTGGCGGCTGTAGAACCAGAAGTACGCGATCGCGACCGCAAAGACGGCGGCGGCCAGGCCGGCGGCCTTCTGGTCGACGAAGAACGTCGCGACCACCGCGGCCACCGCCAGCACCAGGCCGACGCCGGCCGTGATCACGCCACCGGGTGTCGTGTACGGGCGCTCGAGGCCCGGCTCGCGCTGGCGCAGCACGATGTGCGAGGTGAGCATCAGCACGTAGGACACCGTCGCGCCGAATACCGCGATATTGATCAGGATCGCCCCGTCCTTTGTGATCGCCGCCAGCAGGAAGCCGATCACGCCGGGCACGAGCAGCGCCAGAGTCGGCGTCTTGCGACCGCTGGTGACCGATAGCGCCCGCGGCAGGTAGCCGGCACGCGAGAGCGCGAACAGCTGGCGCGAGTAGGCGAAGATGATCGAGAAGAAGCTCGCGATCAGGCCCGCGAGGCCGACGTAGTTGACGAAGTCGCCTAGGAAGGTGCTGCCACCGTAGGCCTGCGAGATGGCCTCGGGGAGAGGGTTGTCGGACTCCTTGATCGCGTCCGCACCGGAGCCGCCGGCGGCGGTGAACAGGACCAGCGCCGCGAAGACGAGCAGGATCCCCATGCCGGCGATCAGCCCCTTGGGGGTGTCCTTCTTGGGGTCGCGGGTCTCCTCGGCCGCCAGCGGCACCCCCTCGATCGCGAGGAAGAACCAGATGCCGTAGACGAAGGCGGCCAGGATGCCGGCGTAACCGAACGGGATGAAGTCACTCGCGCCGGCGGCGTCCGTCGGGGCGATGTTGGTCAGGTTCGAGACGTCGAACTTCGGGATCATCCCGATCACGAACGCCAGCAGTGCCACCACGGCGATCGCGGTGATCGCGAACATCACCTTCAGCGCCTCTCCGACGCCGTAGAGATGGATGGCCACGAACACGGCGTAGAAGAACAGGTACAGCGGCCAGCCGGCGGTGATGCCGAAGATGTCGAGCGATTCGACGTAACCGCCGATGAAGACGACGATCGCGGCCGGTGCGATCGCGTACTCGATCAGCACCGCCGTGCCGGTGGCGAACCCGCCGAGCGGCCCGAGCGCACGGCGCGCAAAGCCGTACCCGCCGCCCGCCGTCGGGATCGTCGAGGACAGCTCGGCGAGCACGAAGACCATGCACGTGTACATCGTCGCCATCAGGATCGTGGCGATCAGCAGGCCGCCCCAGCCGCCCTCGGCCAGACCGAAGTTCCAGCCGGCGAAGTCGCCCGAGATCACGTAGGCGACCCCGAGGCCGGCCAGCAGCACCCACCCGGCGGCGCCGGACTTCAGCTGGCGCTTCTCCATGTAGCCCTCGCCGCCGCTGTCGTAGTCCGCGCCGCGGACCTTCCTTCGCTCGTCGGCCACCGCTATCTCCTCCTCGCCCCGAGGTCGGGCTCCCCCAATCCGAAAGGTGGGTTTGGCCGACCTTTGATTTCATTGCAGCCTAGAGCGGCTGCCGGGGGCCGGTCAAGGGGCAAAGCACCGAGCGAGGGATTGGTAGCCTCGCCGTATGTCGGCACGTGCGTGGCTTGCGGCTGGCGGAGTGGCCGCAGCGGTCCTCGAGTTGGGCTTGGGAGCCTATGCGCTGGTCGCGCTCGGGCCGACGCGTATCGCCCTCTACCCGATCGCGTGCGCCCTGGCGACGATCGCGTTGACCCTGGCACTGTGGCGGCTGCTCGTCCCCGGACCCGAAGGCCCGGATCACGGCGACGGGGGCGGAGGGGTGGACGGTGGCGGCCCGCCCGAGTGGTGGCCGGACTTCGAACGCGACCTGCGTGAGTACATGGACCGCGAGAGCCGGCCTACGGCTCGGCCTCGAGCCTGACGCGGCAGATCGGCAGCGCGCCGGTCGCAGGCGGTCAGATCAGGCCGGCGAGAATGTGCTCGGTCCCCTCGATGTGATCGCGCATCAGCTTGACGGCCCGGGCCGGCTCACCCCGGCCCAGCAGCGCCACGATCCGTCCGTGCTGGGCGTTCGAGCGGGCGAGCACCTGCTCGGGGTGGGCGATGCGCGCGATCAAAGCGCTCATCTCGCCCTGGACCTCGGTCATGTCCGCAACGAGCCGGGGTGAGCGCGCCGCCTCGGCCACGCCGACGTGGAAACGCATGTCGGCACGGCGGTACTCGTCGAAGTCGGCCGCGTCGCTCATCTTCTCCACCAGACCTGTGAGCCGCTCCAGGTCATCCGGCTCGGCGCGCTCACAGGCCAGGATCACGGCGCCCGCTTCAACCGCAACGCGCGCGTCGAGCACGGCCCACGCTGCGGCCGGCAGGGGACTGCCGACCTCGGCCCCGGCCAGCGGAGGGTTCTCGGTGACGAACGTGCCCCCGCTGCGACCGCGCCGGGAGACGAGGTGGCCGCTCTGGACCAGCGTCGTGAGGGCCTGGCGCAGTGTGGACCGCGAGATGTGCAACTCACCCGCCAGATCGCGCTCGGGCGGCAGCCGCGAGCCGGCGGGGAGCAGCCCGAGGCGAATGGCGGTGCCGAGCCGCTCGACGGTCTCCTCGAAGGTGGTGGGCGGGGCCACCGGCTCGAACACCGCCTCGACTGCGGCGCTGCGCTCCATCCGGCAACCGTACTGCCCCTGATGCGTAGCGCCAAATAGGATCGCCCGAGCGTGGACCTACGTCGAGAGAGCGTGGTCGTCGAGACCGATCGCTACCGGGTCACCGGCCGGATGACCCTGCCCTCGGAGGGCTACGGCAGCCGGCTGTCGGACCACGTGAACCGTCGCGATCTGGAGTTCTTCACCCTCCAAGACGCCGAGCTGACGCCGCACGACGGCGGCGAGGCCTGGACCGCGCCGCTGCTCATGCTCGCCAGCCGCCACGTGCGCCTGATCGTGCCGGCGCCCGACGGCTGAGCCGGCGCAGCCCCGGCCCGACGCCCCGATGTCCTGACCCCCGGCCCGACGAAGGCAAGCGTCCTGTCCGGCGGTCGCATAACGACCACTGGGCAGGAACCTAGGCTCGACCGTCAGCCGCCGATCGGGCCAGCGGCAGTCGACCCAATGGCGACCGGCGCGCCGGTTCGTCTCGGGTGGTGGCAGACCAGTGCGAAGCAGGAGCTTCCGAGATTCGCCCCCCTAGAGACGGAGAGGGTGGGATTCGAACCCACGAGGCGGATAACTCCGCCCACGCGATTTCCAGTCGCGCTCCTTAAGCCACTCGGACACCTCTCCTGGCGCCAGTGGAGGCTAGCGGCGGGCGAGCCGGTGTGGCAGCCCCTGCCGGTGGAGCGTGGGGGCGTCGTCCAGCCGGGCCGCAGCGCTGACCGTCTGCGGCCGGCAGCCGCTCCCACACCCGCCTACAGACCCAGCTCGCGCACTCCCCGCTCGCCCCAACCCAGGTGGTGGGCGACCTCGTGGCGCAGCGTGCGCCGCACCTGGGCGCGCAGCAGGTCGGGGTCGTGACCAAAGTCGCGCTCGATCGTGTCGCGGTAGATGACGATCCGGTTGGGATAGTTCTGGCGCGCCACCGTGTCGCCCATGTAGTGGCCGTAGGCGTGGTGCTCACGACCGAGGTGGGAGATCACCACCGGGGTGGTCTCGAGCAGGTTCCTGAACTGGGCGGGCAGCTCGTCGATCGCCTCGACAACCAGGCCGTCGAACCCCTCGGGGTCACCCTCCCCTGGAGCCGCCGAAGGCCCCTCGACCCGGGCCCTGCGCGCCAGCTCCTCGCTGCGGTCGCTGATGCGGTCGACCTCGCGCTCGGTGGGGCCATCGCCGATCAGGGCCACCATGGCCCAGGCGCTGGCCAGCACGAGCGCCAGCGCTCCCACCAGCAACGTGAGCAGATCCTCGGCACCCGACAGCGAGGGCGGGTTGACCAGGAAAAGGATCGTCCCCACGGTCAGTGCGGCAACGGCCGCCGCCTTCAACGGGGCGCGAAAGGCTTCCTTCACCATGACGAGGCTAGCCGGGCCCCGGGCTCTCCAGGCCTGAGGCGGATATCGTCCGCCTCGGTGCAGATGCAAGCCAAGAGTTCGGGCCGGCGCCGCGTCCGGGTGCTGGCGGCGGGGGGAACGATCGCGATGACCGGGTCCGGCGGGGCCACGCCCGACCTGAACGTCGAGGACTTGGTCGCGGCGCTGCCCGCCCTGGCCGAGGACCACGACGGCCTGGAGGCCCGCACGGTGGTCAACGTGCCCAGCGCCCACCTGACCCTCGAGGATCAGCTGCGCATCTGTCGCGAGGCGCGCGACGCCGCCAGGCGCGGGATCGGCGTGGTGGTCACCCACGGCACCGACACCCTCGAGGAGACCGCGGTGCTCTGCGACGTGCTCCACGACGCAGAGGCGCCGATCGTGTTCACGGGTGCGATCCGCCCCGCCACCGCCCCCGGCGCGGACGGCCCGGCGAACCTCGGCGACGCGGTGATGGTCGCCGCCAGCGACGGGACCGCGGGCATGGGCGTGCTGGTCTGCTTCGGCGGCGAGATCCACCACGCCCGCTGCGCGCGCAAGACTGACACCACATCGCTCGTTGCCTTCTCCTCACCGCAGACCGGGCCACTCGGACGCGTGACCGAGGACCACGCGACGATCTGGTCGCGGCTCCCGCGCAACCCACCGCTGGACCCGCCCGACCTCGACCGGCGGGTGCTGATCGTCCCCACCACCTCCGGCGACGACGGCACCCTGGCGCGCGCCGCGCTGGCCACCGAGCCCGATGGGGTCGTGATCGGCACGCTCGGCGCAGGGCACCTCGCGCCCGAGCTCCTCGACCTGTGGGCCCAGGCGGCGGAGCGCATCCCCGTGGTGGCCTACTGCCGTCCGGAGCGGGGCGTGATCCTCAACGCCACCTACGGCTACCGCGGATCCGAGCGTGACCTGCGCAGCAGCGGAATCATTCCCGCGGGGTTCCTGTCGCCCCAGGCGGCGCGCATGAAGCTGCTCGCCTGCCTGGCGTCGGGCCTGACAACAGACGAGGTACGGTGGCTGTTCGGCCAGGACGACGGTTGAGATGAGCGCGCTCGAGAACCTCACGGTGATCATGTCCGGCGGCAGCCGGGGCATCGGCCTGGCGATCGCGAAGAAGGTCGCCGGCGAGGGCGCGAGGGTGGCGATCATGGCCAAGACCGACGAGCCCCACCCCAAGCTCGAAGGCACGGTCCACACCGCCGCCGCGGAGATCGAGGAGGCGGGCGGGGAGGCACTCGCGATCGTGGGCGACGTCCGCGACGACCAGGACGTCGAGAACGCCGTCGCACAGGCGGTGGAGCGCTTCGGCGGCATCGACATCGTGGTCAACAACGCCAGCGCCATCAACCTCGCCCCGATGCGCGACCTCGAGCCCAAGCGCTACGACCTGATGCTCGACATCAACGCGCGCGGCACCTTCGTGCTCACGCGCGCGGCGCTGCCCCACCTGCGCGAGTCGAGCCATGCGCACGTGCTCACGCTCTCGCCGC
>JBBSLY010000115.1:0-5574 GCA_038233455.1 Solirubrobacterales bacterium
CGAGGTGGTCGACCTGGCGCCTGAGGCCCTCGTTCTCGGCCAGCACGCGCTCTCGCTCGTCCGTCGGGCTCGCCGGAGCGCTGCCGCCCGGGGTGAGGATCTCTACCGCCGTGCCGCCCCGGCCCCTCCGCGGCGGATCCTCCGGCGCCGCCGGGGACACCGACCCGTCGAGCACGGGCTCGGAGGATGCGGCGCCCGCGGTCCTCGACTCCGGGCGCGGCGAACTGCCACCCGCGACCAGGAAAGCCGCGGCCAGCAGGGCTGCGCCCGCCAGAGCAGCTGCCACCTTTCCGGTCGTCGCGCGCGCGGTCACGGGGCCCATCGTAGGACGCTCGCGCTTTCCCACTATGTACCGATCCCCGAGCCTTCCTTCGCGGCACCGCGCGCGGAGGCGGCGTCGGCCGCGTACTCGGCGTCGAGCTCGGGCGCGGCCTTCAGCCCGCCGCGATCGGAGACCAGCCACAGCACCCCGCGCAGCGCGAGCAGCACGCGGATCCAACCCGGCACGCACACGATCCGGCGTCGGCCCTCGATCCCGGCCAGGACGGCGTCGCCCACCGCTGAGACGGGGTGGGTCTTGGCTGCCGGGCCCGGCAGCGCCGTGCGCAGGCGCCCGGCGGCGGGCAGGCGCTCTGCGTCGGTCACCATCTGCGTCTCGATCCAGGAGAAGTAGCCCACCCCCACGTCGACGCCGAGGTGGCGGACCTCGGAGCGCAGGCTGTCGGCGAAGGCCTCGGCACCGGCCTTGCTGGCGCAGTAGGACGCCGACGCGGGGCCGTGGATCACAGCCGCGAGCGAGGCGTGCACCAGCACGTAGCCGCGGCGCTCGATCACGTAGGGCAGGCACGCGTGCACGGTCCGGTACACGCCGAGCAGGTTGACCTCGATCACACGCTCGAAGGCATCCGGGTCCTGGTGGCGTACAGGGCCGCCACGTCCCCCGATGCCGGCGTTGGCGATCACCACGTCGATTCCCCCGAACCGCTCCACCGCGGCCGTGGCCGCTGCGGCCAGCTGGTCGCTGTCGGTCACGTCGGCCTCGAACGCGGCAGCCTTGTCCTCGCCGATCTCAGCCGCCACCTGCTCGAGCTGATCGCCGCCGAGGTCGACGAGCGCTACCCGCGCGCCACGGTCCGCGAGGCGCCGGGCGCACTCGGCGCCGATGCCCTGCGCCGCGCCGGTGAGGAACACCACGCGTCCAGCGAGGTCGTACCCCGGGGCCACCGTTAGACCAGGTCGCGCGAGGCCGCGTGGCCCCCGGCCCCGACCGGACGCGAGGCCTCGAGGCCGCGCTCTGCCACGTCACGCTCGAAGGCGGCGTCCATCTCGGGCGCGGCCTTGAGGCCCTGGCGATCGGTGAGCAGCGGCAGCACGCCGCGCAACACAATCGCCGCACGCACCCAGCTCGGCACCGTCACGAAGCGACGGCGGCGCGCAATGCCGTCGAGCACGGCGTCGCCGACGGCAGAGACCGGGTAGGTCTTGCCGGATGGCCCTGGCAGCTCTGCGCGAAAACGGCCATAGGCGGGGTGATCGTCGGCCCCGCGCACCAGGTCGGTGTCGATCCAGGAGAAGTAGCCGACCCCCACGTCGACGCCAAGGTGGCGCACCTCGGTGCGCAGGCTGTTCGCGAAGGCCTCCGCGCCCGCCTTGCTCGCGGTGTATGAGGCCATGCCGGGCCCGTGGACCACCGCAGCCAGCGAAGCGACCACCAGCACAGACCCGCGCCGCTCGATCACCTGTGCCAGGCAGGTGTGCACCGTGCGATACACGCCGAGCAGGTTGACCTCGATCACCCGCTCGAACGCATCGGGGTCGGTGTGGCGCACGGGGCCGCCGCCGCCGATGCCGGCGTTGGCCATGACGATGTCGATGCCGCCGAAGCGCTCGATGGATCCCTCCACCGCCGCCTCCAGTTGGTCGCGGTCGGTGACGTCCGCCTCGAAGGCCGCAGCCTGCCCGCCGCACTCTGCCGCTACCCGCTCGAGCTCGTCGCCCTCCAGCCCGACCAGGGCGACGCTGGCGCCGCGCGCGGACAGCCGCCGGGCACACTCCGCGCCAATGCCGCGTGCAGCACCCGTGATCAGCACGGTGCGACCCGACACGTCGAAGGCGCTCGGCATCGCGCCACCCTACATCGGAGGCGTCTGAGACTTGCCTTTCGGGGTAGGTTGGAACGAGACAGCGATCGAGGAGGAGCTGATGGAGGAGACCAAGGACGAGCAGCGCGACGAGAGCGCTGACGAGGACAAGGACCGCGACGAGGAGTCGGGCACCGACGAGGAGCATGAGGAGAGCCCCGAGCGGGCGAGCGCGGACGCCGACAAGCGGGCAGAGGAGAAGGTGGCCGCCCTGGAGGATGACCCGCCCGACAACCTCGAGGACTGGCCCGACGACGAGGCCAAGTACAAGACCTTCGGCGGCCCCGACGACGAGTCTGATTACACCGAGGGGCCGACGTCAAAGCTGGGCGAAGCCGACGTGCGCCATCACGACGACGGCAGCGTCTCGGTTGGCGGCGAGAAGGTCGACAACCCCGACGAGTACAAGGGCGATCCGATCCCCGGCGGCCCGACCGATCCCGACACTCCGAAGATCTCCGGCGAGCAGGACCTCACCGGCGAGGGCGCCAACGCAGGCGACTCCGAGGATTCGGCAGATGCCGGCGGTTCAGAGGGCGCCCGCGGCTCTGAGGACTCGGGGGACTCCGACAGCTCAGACGACTCCAAGGACGACTAGAGCCACGCTTTCGGCCCGGGCCCCTCTAGGGTCCGGGCCGATGGCCCTCGACGATCTCCAGGAGGATGTGGCCCCCGAGCGGGCGGCCGAGTTGCACGCGTCCGGAGAGATCGAGCTGATCGACGTCCGGGAGGCCTACGAGCGCGAGGCCGGTCACATCGCCGCGACCCGCCATGTTCCGTTCGCAGCGCTCTCGGAGCAGGCAGACACCGTCGACCGCGAGCGCCCGGTGGTCTTCTACTGCCGCTCCGGAGGACGGTCTGCGGTCGCCACCCAGGCGTTCCGGGCCAGCGGATACGACGCCCACAACATGACGGGGGGACTCCTCGCGTGGGTGGAGAGCGGGCTGCCGATAGCACCCGAGGGCGGCTCGGTCGCCGATCATTGACGCCGAAGCTGGCCCTCGTATGGCCCCCGGCCGGTGAAGCTCGCAGCCCCGCAGCGCGCGCCGAGCGCGAGCGCACGATCGAGGTTCATGCCGGCGCCCAACCCGTAGGTCAGGCCCCCGGCGAAGGCGTCGCCGCAGCCATAGGCGTCGGAGATCGGCCCGGGCACCCGGGACGCCTGCCAGCTACCCGCCTCGCCGTCCGCGCGCTCCCACTCGCCACCCGCCGCGCCGGCCGTCCGCACGACCACCAAGGGCTCGGGGTCGATCTGGCCCCGCTCGTAGATCTCCCCCCTGTCCTTGCCGCTCGCGACCAGCGCATCGAGCTCGACCCCCGCCTGCGCCAGGGTCCCAAGCCCCCGTGACGTGGCCACGAGGGTGCGGGCACGGCGTGCCGCGTTCAAGGCCGCGACGTCTCCGGCGGTGAAGTAGACGGCGTCCGCCTCGACCAGCTCGTCCCACGGCAGATCGTCGGCACCGAGCGGGCCCATCCGGGAACCGATCACCGTGATCGTGCGCTCGCCGTCCGCATCGACGTGCACGAAGCCGCGGCGCTGGGGCTCCTCGCGCCAGGCCGCCCGCACCTTCAGGCCGAGTGCCGCCAGCTCGTCGTAGGCGCGGTGTCCCAGATCGTCGTCTCCCAGGGCACAGATGAGCGTGGCCTCGCCCGCCAGCCTGGCCATCTGCACCGCGGCCACCGCCCCGCCTCCACCCGGCTCCTGCCAGCTGTCGGTCACGTGCACTATCTCGCCGGGTAGGGGCACCCGCTCGACGCGCGCGAACTCGACCCACTCCACATGTCCGACCACGGCGGCCCGCACGCCCGGCAGTCTGACGGCAGCGCGACCCGCGTGGGGCGCTACCTTCGTCGCGCGATGGACGACCCGATGCGCATCACCGCAGATCTCTCCATACCGCTGACGGAGATCGACCTGCGCGTGAGCCGGTCATCGGGTCCCGGTGGCCAGCACGCCAACGTGACCGCGTCGCGCGTGGAGGCAGTGTTCGACGTCGCCGGGTCGCCATCGCTCAGCCCCGACCAGCGCCGACGCATCGCAGCACGGCTGGGCGCCACCGCGCGGGCGGTGGCGCAAGACACGCGCAGCCAGACCCGCAACCGCGAGCTCGCGCTCCAGCGGCTGCGCGACCGCCTGGCCCGGGCCGTGGCCGTGCAGCGCCCCCGCCACCGCACGAAGCCCGGACGTGCCGCGCGCGAGCGCCGCCTCGGAGCCAAGCGCAGGCGCTCGGAGATCAAGCGTAGGCGCCGGCCGCCCCCGGAGGACCGTACCTGAGGGCCGGTCGATGGGCACACCGCCGAAGTCGCCCAGGGCGGGCCGAGGCCGCTCCCCGGGCCTCGCTGTGAGCGCCGCTACGGGCTGGGTGCCACGGCGCCGCCACCCTCGGAGGCGGGCGGCGCGGGCTCAGCGGGAGCGGGAGCGGGAGTTGGTGTCGGCGCCACGGGCGCGGGCTCGCCTCCCGACGGCGCGCTGGGCGCCGGGGCCACCGGCGCGACCGGCTCCGCTGAAGGGGTGCCCGCGTCTCCGGGGTCGGCCGTGGTGCTCGTGTCGGTCTCGTCGCCGGAGGTGGTCGTTCGGTCTCCGAGACCTGGAGTGGTCGGGATGCCCAAGTCCGCGGGGGAGCTGTCGGGGTCGTCGTCGCCCCCACCCGCTGCGATGGCCACCACCACGACGACCAGCACGATCGCGGCCACGAGACCCGCCACCAGGCGCCGCCGTAGATAGACGGAATCGTCCTCAGGGCCGGGCCGGCGCGGCTCCCGCGGGCCGAGCCTCCGTGTGGGTTCGTCGTGCACGCTTCGGCGAAGGTATCACCGCCGGAGCGGCTCAGAGGCCGGGTGCGTGGCGAATCGCCAGGCCAGCGGTGCTGCTGGTGTCCGCCTGCCAGCGGGTTCCGGCGCGGCCCTGGCCGCTGGTGTCGAAGCGCAGGCCGGCCACGACCATGAACATGTGGCCGCCGTTGGCGTAGATCGTGATCCACTCGCCGGGGCCGGGCGCCCCGTAGGTCATGAAGCCCCCTGACGTGCGTGGCGCGTCCAAAAGGCCCGCCCCGGCGAGCGCGAACGAGACGGATCCGGAGCAGTCGTAGCCGTTGTCGCGCCAGGCGCCGTGGCCGCCGCCCCACTTGTACGGCAGCTTGGCGATCGCATTGGCGGCTTGGATCACCTTCTTGACCGCCTCGGGCGCGTTTGCGGGTGCCACCGCCGTGCCGTCGGCGAGCACCCGCGCCCGGGGACCCGTGCGCAGGTAGGCGGTGGATCCCAGGACGCGCTTGAACTTGGCCAGCTGGTCCTGCGCTTGGCGCAGCTCGTCGCGAACCTCCGCGTCAGTCGGCGCTCCCGGACTGATGTGGTCGGCGCCGGAGTAGGTCTGGGGCTCTCCCGCACCCCGCAGCTCGACGACCTGGGCGCGCGCGTTGGGGGCCACCTCGGC
>JBBSLY010000116.1:0-5531 GCA_038233455.1 Solirubrobacterales bacterium
CCGCCGGGCCGGCCGGCTCGAGGGCCTCAACGTGTGGATCGTCGGCGACGTGCTGCACAGCCGCGTGGCGCGGTCGAACATCCTCGCCTTCGGGCGGATGGGCTGCCGGGTCACGGTCTGCGGACCCCCGACCCTCATCCCGAGAGGGGTCGAATCGCTCGGGTGCGAGGTGCGCACCACGCTCGCCGACCTCGGCGACGCCGACGTCGTCTACGCGCTGCGCATGCAGCAGGAGCGCATGGCCGGTTCATTCGTGCCCTCGCTGCGCGAGTACGCGGCCGAGTACCAGATCGACGCCCGCCGCCTGGGCGCCGGCCAGCTGCTGATGCACCCCGGCCCCGTCAACCGCGGGGTGGAGCTCTCGGCCGAGGTGATCGACTCGCCGCAGGCGCTGATCACCGAGCAGGTCGAGTCCGGAGTCGTGGTCCGGATGGCGGTGCTCTACGACCTGCTCGCCGGGGGCGCGGCCCCACGGCCACGCGGCGCCGGCGCGACCCCGCGCGGTGCCACGGAGCCTCAGCCCGCGTGAGACGTCAGTACCAACCTCGACCGGAGGCCACGCGAGCACCGTGAGCGCCACGCAGCTCGACTCCCAGCTCGACCGCGCCGATGCGTCGCCGGCGGTGCTGCTCGTGCGCGGCGCGCACCTGTTCGACCCGCGGGCCGGCCTCGACTGCCCGGGCGACCTGCTCGTCCGGGACGGGGCCATCGCCGAGATCGGTGCACCCGGCAGCCTCGAGGCGCCGGCGGAGGCCGAGACGGTCGACGCCGAGGGCCTACACGCCTTCCCTGCCTTCGTCGACCCCCACGTGCACCTGCGCACGCCGGGGCGCGAGGACGAGGAGGACATCGAGACCGGCACCCGCTCGGCGGCCGCCGGCGGCTACGGCGCGATCCTCGCAATGCCCAACACCGACCCCGTGGTCGACTCCGCCTCGATCCTCAGCTCGCTGCGCGATCGCGCCCGCTCCGAGGCCCGCATCCCGACGGGGTTCACCGCGGCGGTCACGGTCGGCCAGCGCGGCGAGCAGCTCACCGAGATGGCGGAGCTGGCGCGCGCCGGTGCGGCCGGCTTCACCGACGATGGCCTGCCGCTGCGCTCGGCCGGCGTCATGCGCCAGGCGCTGCAATACCAGCGCCTGGCCGGGCGCTGCATCGCCCTCCACGAGGAGGACCCCGCCCTGTCCGGCCAGGGCGCGATGCACGAGGGCGACGTCTCGGCGCTGCTCGGCGTCGCGGGCATCCCGTCGGTGTCGGAGTCGACGATGGTGGCGCGCGACCTACAGCTCGCCGCCTACGAGGAGGGGTTCATCCACGTCCAGCACGTCTCGGCGCGCCAGACCGTGGAGGTGCTCGAGCGCGCCCATGCCGCCGGGGTGCGGGTAACAGCCGAGGCCACGCCCCACCACCTGCTGCTCACCGACGAGTGCGTACGCGGGCTCGACACCCGGTTCAAGATGAACCCGCCGCTGCGCTCCGAGGACGATCGCCAGGCGCTGATCGACGGCCTGCGCTCGGGGGTCCTGGGCTGCATCGCGACCGATCACGCCCCCCACTCGGTCGAAGAGAAGGAAGAGCCCTTCGAGCTCGCCCCGATGGGGGTCACCGGGCTAGAGAGTGCATTCGCGGCGGTGCACACCGATCTCGTAGTGCCCGGGGTGGTGGGCCTCGACCTCGTGATCGAGCGGATGACGGCCGGCGGCGAGCCCTTCGGCCTCTCGATCCCGCGCCTGGCCAAGGACGCCCCGGCCAACGTCTGCCTGGTCGATCTCACCTCGGAGTGGGAGGTCGGCGAGGCCGGCTACGAGAGCCGCTCGGCCAACTGCGCATTCGCAGGGCGCCGCCTGCTCGGCCGGGTGCGAATGACCATCGCCGCCGGCGCGGTGGCCTTCCGGGAGCGCTCCTTTGCGATCGGAGCGGTGGCCTGATGACGGCCCGCGTCCTCGATCGGGAGCGGACCGCGCTGATCGTGGTCGACATCCAGGAGGCCTTCCGCGACGCCGTGGGCGACTTCGAGCGCGTGGCCGCCAACGCCGCCGTCCTCGTGCAGGGCGCACGCGCCCTGGGGCTGGCCGTCGTTGCCACCGAGCAGTACCCGCGCGGCCTGGGCGCCACGGTGCCCGAGGTCGCCGACCACCTGGACGGCGACGGGCCACTCGCGAAGACCGTCTTCTCCGCCGCAGCGGCGGATGGCTTCGACCTCGGCGGCCGCGACCAGGCCCTGCTGTGCGGGATCGAGGCCCATGTCTGCGTCTCCCAGACCGCTCACGACCTGCTCGACCGCGGTGTGGAGGTACACGTCGCGCGCGACGCCGTCAGCTCGCGCAGCCAGGAGAACCTGGAGGTCGGCCTGCACAAGATGGAGGGCGCCGGTGCTGTGCTCACGAGCGTCGAGGCCGCGCTCTTCGAGCTGCTGGGTGAAGCCGGCAGCGAAGAGTTCAAGACCGTGCAGGCGCTGATCAAGTGAGCGCCTTCCTGCTACTCGAGGACGGCACCCGCTTCGACGGCGAGTCGGTCGGGGCCCGGGGGAGCACGACCGGGGAGGTCGTCTTCAACACCGCCATGTCCGGCTATCAGGAGTCGGTCACGGACCCCAGCTACCGCGGCCAGATCATCGTGTTCACCTACCCCATGATCGGCAACTACGGCGTCGCCGCCGACCACGCCGAGTCCGACGCGGTGCACGCCCGCGCGGTGGTCATGCGCGAGGGAGTCGACCGTGAGGATGCCGCCCATGCCGAGGGGGGCTGGCTCACGTGGCTCGCCGACTGCGGCATCCCCGCGATCGCCGGTATCGACACCCGCGCGCTGGTGCGCCACATTCGCGACCGCGGGTCGATGCGCGGCGGGGTGTTCGACGCCGCGCTGACAGAGGCCGACGCGATGGAGCGCGTGATGGCCGAGCCGCCGATGGCGGGCCAGGACCTCGCCGCCGAGGTCACGCCGGCCCAGATGGCGGTGCTCGAGCCACTCTCGGACACCGCCGGGCCGCGGCTCGCGGCGATCGACACCGGTATCAAGGGCTCGATCGTGCGCCACCTGCGCGAGCGGGGCGTGACGCTCGAGCTGCACCCCTCGACCGCGAGCGCGGAGGACCTGCTCGCGAATGGTCCCGATGCTGTCTTCCTCGCCAACGGCCCAGGCGATCCCGCGGCGCTCGACTACGTGGTCGCCACCGTGCGCGACGTCATCGGCAGGGCGCCCGTGTTCGGCATCTGCCTTGGCCACCAGCTCCTCTGCCGTGCCGTTGGCCTCGAGACCACGAAGCTGCCCTTCGGCCACCGCGGCGCCAACCACCCGGTCAAGGACCTGGAGACCGGGCGCATCGACATCACCTCCCAGAACCATGGGTTCGCGGTCGTCGGCCCGGACGGCAGCCTCACCATCGAGACCGACGAGCCGGTGCGGTGGGAAACGGACTTCGGCGCCGCCGAGCTGTCCCAGATCAACCTCTACGACCGCACGGTGGAGGGCTTGATGCTGCGCGACACCGCAGGGGGCACGGTGCAGTACCACCCCGAGGCCGGCCCCGGTCCACACGACTCGCTGCACATCTTCGACCGCTTCCTGGGCATGGTCGGGGTCTGATGCCAAGACGCGACGACATCTCGAAGATCCTCGTGCTCGGCAGCGGGCCGATCGTGATCGGCCAGGCGGCCGAGTTCGACTATTCGGGCGCGCAGGCGTGCAAGGTGCTGCTCGAGGAGGGCTACGAGGTCGTGCTCGTGAACTCGAACCCGGCCACGATCATGACCGACCCGGAGTTCGCGACGGCCACCTACATCGAGCCGCTGCTGCCCGATTCGGTGACGGCCGTGATCGAGCGCGAGCGTCCGGACGCGCTGCTGCCCACGCTCGGCGGGGGCACGGCCCTTGACCTCGCCCGCCGGCTGAGCGAGGACGGCACCCTGGAGCGCTTCGCCGTCGAGCTGATCGGGGCCGACTACGAGGCGATCCGCCGCGCCGAGGACCGCGAGCTGTTTCGGGCCACGATGGAGGGGGCGGGCCTGCGGGTGCCCCGCTCCCGCGCGGTCGAGTCCGTCGCTGAGGCCGAGCGCGCACTGCCCGAGATCGGGCTCCCGGCGATCGTGCGCCCGGGCTTCACGATGGGCGGCCAGGGCGGAGGGATAGCGCGCACCGAGGCCGAGTACCACGAGCGCGTGAGCGAGGGGATCGCCGCCAGCCCGATTGGCCAGGTGCTGGTGGAGGAGTCGGTGATCGGCTGGGGCGAGTTCGAGCTCGAGCTGATGCGCGACCGAAACGACAACGTGGTGGTCGTCTGCTCGATCGAGAACATCGACCCGATGGGCGTGCACACCGGCGACTCGGTCACGGTCGCCCCGCAGCAGACGCTCTCGGACCGCCAGTACCAGCGCCTGCGCGACCAGGCGATCGCGGTCATACGCGCGGTCGGCGTCGAGACCGGCGGGTCGAACATCCAGTTCGCCGTGAACCCCGAGACCGACGAGATCGTGGTGATCGAGATGAACCCGCGCGTGTCGCGCTCGAGCGCGCTCGCATCGAAGGCGACCGGCTTCCCGATCGCCAAGATCGCCGCGCGG
The DNA here is from genome assembly GCA_038233455.1 of Solirubrobacterales bacterium. Classification (GTDB taxonomy): domain Bacteria; phylum Actinomycetota; class Thermoleophilia; order Solirubrobacterales; family Thermoleophilaceae; genus JAAYBF01. The sequence continues at coordinate 4,563 of JBBSLY010000116.1, forward strand.
CTGGCGGTCGGCTACGCGCTCGACGAGATCGCCCCCGCCAACCCGCGGGTGACCCCGGCCAGCTTCGAGCCCGCCATCGACTACGTGGTCGTGAAGTGGCCGCGCTTCGCCTTCGAGAAGTTCCCCGGAGCCGACGGATCGCTGTCGACCTACATGCAGTCCGTCGGCGAGGCGATGGCGATCGGCCGCACGTTCAAGCAGGCGTTCGTGAAGGCGATGCGCTCGCGCGAGCTCGACGTGACGCCCACGCCGCCGTCCGACACCGACGAGCTGCTGCGCTCGCTCGAGGTCCCCTCGCACACCCGCTATGAGCACCTGTTCGAGGCGGTGCGACGCGGCGTCGACGCAGCTCAGCTGTGCGCCCGAACGGGCATCGACGCCTGGTTCATGGCCGAGCTGTGCCCGCTGGCGGCCGGTGAGGATCCCGAGGCCGGCCTCGTGCGCACGTTCAAGGCCGTCGACACCTGCGCCGCGGAGTTCGAGGCGCAGACGCCCTACTACGACTCGGGGTGGGAGCGACCCGGCCCCGGCGGCCCTCGCCACGAGGTCCGCCGCGGGACGCGACCCAGCGTGGCGATCCTCGGCTCGGGACCCAACCGCATCGGCCAGGGGATCGAGTTCGACTACTGCTGCGTGCACGCGGCGATGACCGTGCGCGCTTCGGGCCGCGACGCGGTGATGATCAACTGCAACCCCGAGACGGTCTCGACCGACTACGACACCAGCGACCGGCTCTACTTCGAGCCCCTCACGCTCGACGACGTGCTCGGGGTGCGCGAGCTCGAGCGCCCAGAGGGGGTGATCGTGCAGTTCGGCGGCCAGACGCCGCTGAGGCTGGCGCAGGGCCTGGCCGATGCGGGGGTCCCGCTGCTCGGAACGCCGGTGGAGTCGATCCACCGCGCGGAGGACCGGCCGAGCTTCGGCGCGCTGCTCGACGAGCTCGGACTCCGGGGGCCGCCGTACGCGACC
>JBBSLY010000117.1:0-5524 GCA_038233455.1 Solirubrobacterales bacterium
CGACTCGGTCGATCCCTTCGCCGGCTCCTACTTCGTCGAGAGCCTGACCGACCAGATCGAGCAGGGCGCGCAGGGCTTGATCGACAAGGTCGACGAGCTGGGCGGCTCGGTGCAGTGCATCCCCTTCATCCGCGCCGAGGTCGAGGAGTCAGCCTGGGGCTACGAGGAGCGCTACCGCATCAAGCAGGACATCGTGGTGGGGGTGAACGAGTACGTCTCCGACGAGGTCGAAGACGTGGAGATCCTGCGCGTGGATCCGGAGTCAGAGCGCGAGCAGGTGGAGCGGCTGAAGGCGTTCAAGGACGACCGCGACGTCGATGCCGTGAAGACGCGCCTCGAGGAGCTGCGCTCGGTCTGTGGCGGCGACGGCAACCTGCTCGAGCCGGTGCGCGCGGCGCTGAAGGACCGCTGCTCGCTGGGCGAGGTGTGCGGCGTGATGCGAGAGGAGTTCGGGGAGTACGCGGAGGCTTAGACGGACGTATGAACCGGCGCGCGAGGTCCGAGCGACGGGCTATCTTTGGGCGGTGGGCAGGCCTCTGATAGCCCTTGCCCTGCTGGGCGCGCTCGCCCTTGTACCGGCCGGCGCGGCCGCCGCCCCGCCCTCTGACACGGGACAGGAACTGCCCGCGCCTTCCACCCCGGAGCTGATCGACCGCGCCCAGGAGGACGGCGAGATCGGCCTCGAGCGGGCCACGCAGCTGCGCGTGCGCGCGCTGGGAAGGGGGGGCGACCTGCCCGCGCGCTTCGAGAGCGACACCCCGTACGACGGGACCCTGATGCTGCTGCGCGCGCAGCGCGACCTGAAGCGATTGGATCCGGGGCCGGCGCGCCGTGAGGTGACCGCGGCACTGCGCGCGCCCGACGACCCGAACCTCGCCTCCGACTGCGGCGGGCCGTCGCCGGTGCTGGTCAACCACATCGAGACCCCGCACTTCTACATCCAGTACACGGACGGGACCCTGGAGCCCTCGCTGGCCCTCTCCGATTACGCGAGCGCGCTGGAGGCCGGATGGACGACCGAGGTGGACCGATTCGGATGGGCGGCGCCGCCCGCGAACGCACTGGCTCAGGCCGAGCTCGGCGGCAAGTACCACGTCCGGATCGAGCCGCTGAGCCCTGGGCTCTATGGGTTCGTCAGCTCCAGCGGCACCTATGCCGGCCCGGTCGGCGACAACCCAAGCACCCCCTGGAGCGAAGGCGATGCCGACGCGACCTGCATGGTGCTCAACTCCGACTACGCGACTGGGTTCCCGGGGGCGCCCGGCAATGCGCTCCAAGCCACCGGCGCGCACGAGTTCAACCATTCGCTCCAGTTCGGCTATGGGGCGCTCAGCGGTGAGAACAGTCCCGACCCCCACTTCGCCGAGGGAGGCGCAACCTGGATGGAGGACGAGGTCCAGGACGCCTCGAACGACAACTACAACTACCTCTACCCCGACTTCGAGTCCTCGATGGGCGAGCACTCCACGGGACCCAACGAGGAGTACGCCTACTGGCATGTCTTCAGGGGGCTCACCGAGCGCTTTGGCACAGGTGTGCCCGGGGGGGGCGAGGACGTGATGCAGGAGTTCTGGGAGCGAACCAGCAGGGGAGAGCCCGGCATGCTCAGCGCGCTCGGGGCCGCCCTCGTGGCGAAGGGCTCGTCGCTCGCGAGCGCCTACCACGACTACGCCACCGCCGCCAAGTTCAACGCTCCCTGCGGTGGGGGCTACGTGCTGCCGCTCTGCTTCGAGGAGGGCCAGGCCTACGTCGACTTCGATCCCGAAGGCGACCGCCCCGCCAACGGAGAGACACAATCCCAGGGCGCGGTCGAGGCGGTTGGAGACTCGTACTCCGGGGCCGTGCTGGACAACTACGCCCTGAACTGGATTGCGCTGCCGGCGAACGCGAGCTTCTCGGCGACCCTGCGCAACACCTCCGCCGGAGGCCTGCTGCGAGCGAGCGTAGCCTGCGATACAGGCGCCACGGTCCTTCGGGCTTCGCTGCCCACCCCGCTGGCGCCCGGCGCCCAGGGAACGATCGACGGGCTTGCCACCTCCGGCTGCCGGGAAGCAGTCGCAGTGATCACCAACGAGGCGCAGACCGCCGCCAACCCCTCTGCCTCCGTGGCAAGCTCCTACAGGCTCTCGACAGCCCCGCTGAGCCGGCTGACGCTCGGCAACGTCCGCGTCCGACCCAGCGGCGTGGCCTTGATCCGAGTACGTGTGTCAGGCCCCGGCAGGCTGATGGCGATAGCCCGCTCGCGCGCCCGGCGTCCACCCCGATTTCGCCTGCGGCGCTTCACGGTCGCCCGCCGCACGGCCCTCGCCACCGGCCCCGGCACGGTGACGCTCCGTTTGAAGGCAGGCACGCGGGCCCGCAAGGTCATGCGCTCGAGACCGCGCCGGCGGCTGCGCTCCCGAATCGACGTCGTGTTCCGCCCGGAGAAGGGCGTGCGGCGCACGGAGTCCAAGACCGCGACGTTTCGTCTGAAGCGCTGACCTCACCGGCCGACCTCGCGCGGGGCGCCCTCCTGCGAGGGCTAACCCGCCTGCCCGCGCCGGTGCAGCGGGCGCTCGCGGGCGGGAGGCGCATCGAGGTAGACGGCCTCGAGCTTCACCACGAGGCCCAGCTGGTGGTCGCGCTCGCCGAACGAGCGAAGCGGCCGGCGATCGAGTCGCTCACTCCCGCGCAGGCGCGGGAGGAGACCGTGCGCCAGGCGCTCTCGGTGCGCGGCCCCCAGCCACAGCTTCCCCGGGTCGAGACGCTCGAGATCCCCGGCCCCGGCGGACCGCTCGCCGCGCGACTGTACGCGCCAGACCCCGAGCCCGGCGGCACGGGTCTGCTGGTCTACTACCACGGCGGCGGTTGGGTGATCGGCGACCTGGACACCTGCGAAGGGATTTGCCGCTTCCTCGCCCGGGAGTCGGGGTGCGCCGTGCTGTCGGTGGACTACCGCCTGGCCCCGGAGCACCCCTTCCCGGCAGCCGTCGACGATGCGGTGGCCGCCCTCGCGTACGCCGCGGATCGCGCCGACTACCTCGGCGCGGACCCGGCCCGGATCGCGGTCGGCGGAGACAGCGCCGGTGGCAATCTCGCCACGGTGGCCGCCCGGGCCGCTCGGGACGGGGAGGCTCCCCAGCCGGTGTTCCAACTGCTGATCTACCCCGTCTGCGACCTGTCCGAGAAACTCCCCTCCTACGAGCTGTTTGGCGAGGGCTACCTGCTCACCGAACCCGAGATGGACTGGTTTCGAGACCACTACCTGCCCGAGCCGGATGCCGCCCGCGACCCGCGGGCCTCGCCGCTGCTTGCCGAGGAGCTCTCCGGCCTACCACCCGCCTACATCGCCACCGCGGGCTTCGACCCCCTGCGCGACGAGGGCGAGGCCTACGCACGGCGCCTGGCCGAAGCCGGCGTTCCGGTAGCGCTGCGCCGCCACGAGGGGCTCCTGCACAGCTACGCGAACATGACTGCCGTAGGCAGGGCGGCGCGCGAGGCGATGCTCGAAGCCGCCTCGGCCCTGCGGGTGGGGCTGGCCGCTCACGGCGCCGGCTGATGCCCGTTACTCGGGGCGGCGCGCGACGAAGCACATCTGACCGCAGAAGAGCAGCTTGGCCGTGTTGCGCGCGACGGGGTCGAGACGGGCGGCCCGCCCGAACAGGTCGATCGCACCGTTGAGCGGCGATTGCTTCGCCCACCAGCGATCGAAGAGCCGCGGTGTGCCCAGACCGCGACGGATGATCAGGGTGAGTCCGTCGATGCTGGGTCGCAGCTCGGTGACCTCGAGCCCTGCCCTCTCGAGCAGGTACACGAGGCCGTAGGGCGTGTAGGAGAAGGTGCTGCGCGAGTGAAACGGCTCGAGCTGAGAGGTCGAGCCCGTGAACGTCCCACCCGGGCGCAATACCCGCGCGACCTCCATCACCAATGCGGCCGGCTGGTGCACATGCTCGAGCACCTGGTGCGAGTAGACGATGTCGAAGCCGGCGTCTTCGAAGGGGATGTGCTGCCCGTCGAAGGTGTGGAACTCGGCGTCGGCCCGCATGCGCGTGCGCACCTCGGCGGAATCCGCGATGTCGAGGCCCGTCCAGCGCACGTCGGGGTCGAAGCCGCGGAAGAGGTCGACCGAGTCACCGGCTCCGCAACCCAGGTCGAGCACCCGCGCCGCCGGCATGGAGGCGACCACCTGTCTGGCGACGTCGTGGGGGTGGACCTGGCGGGCGTGATCGGTGGGCACCCGGGGGCCGAGCGCTTCGCGCAGGTCGTCGCCGATCACCGCGGCGATGGTAAGGGGTGGGCCGCGCACCGCAGCCGGCGAGGAGCGCAGGTCGAGCGCCGGTCGGCTGAGCACCGCAGCCGGCGAGGAGCGCAGGGGCGATCGTCGATCGCCCGAGCACCGCAGCATTCATTGCCTCGGAAGGAGTCCCCTCCCGGCAGGCGAACCGGTCCTCGATGCCAGATCTCAGAGTCAGACGAACTTTGGTCAAGTCTCCGCCCGAGCTGTGGGCGGAGTTGAGCGAGCTCGAGGGCCTGGAGCGCCATCTCGGTGAGTTCGGGGAGATCAGGATCACCCGGGCCGAGCCCGAGACCACGGTCGCCTGGGAGGGCGCGAATGCCAGCGGCATCGTGGAGCTCGAACCGATGGGCTGGGGAACCAAGGTGACGATCACCGCGGAGGTGGTCGGAGCCGAGCCGGATCCCTCGCCGAGCGCGGACGAAGCCCAGGCGCGGGTCGACGACGCTCCGCTCGATGAACGGCTGCCGGTGGCGGCAGCGGAGCCCGACTACCCGGTAGCGGAGGCGGATTCGACCCAGCCCGCGGCTGAGATCCACGAGCCGGAGGCAGCCCAACCGGTAGCCGACGAACCGCAGCTCGGCGAGCCTGAGACGACCGAGCCCACCGCCAAGCGCAACGGCTTCTTCGCGCGCTGGCTCTTCCGTCAGCGCCGTAGCCGGGAGCCGGCAAGCGACGCGCTCGCCCTGCGCGACTTCCCCGAAAGCCCGAGCACGCACGAGGCCCCGGCCGTCGAAGCAGACGCCGGCCGGCCGACGCCGCACGCCGAACCGCCACCCGAGACCCACTCCGACTTGGATCCCGAGGCCGAGGTGGACCCGTGGGCCGAGCCCGACGTCTGGGTCGAGCGGGTCACGGGCCAGACCGACGCCGAGCCCGAGCCGATCAGGGCCCCCTCACCCGACGACGAGCTCGAATTCGAGTTCGACTTCCACCTGCGCCGTGGCGACGACCCAGCCGAGATCCCCGAGCAGGAGCCCGATCCGGTCGCGCCCGACCGCGCCAAGGAGATCCTGGAAACGGCGCTCGAGAACCTCGGCCAGGCTCACCACCGGCCCTTCTCGCGCAGCTGAGCAGCGGGCACACGCCGCCGGCGTTCACCCCGAGGCATCGGCCGCCGGCCGGTCCGTAGAATGCCGCGCCCCATGCGCCAGAAGAGCCCCGAGACCTACGACGAGAAGCTCGAACAGCTCAACGAGCTGCGCGAGCAGGCCGTCCACACCAACCCGGAGGCCGAGGAGAAGCAGCACG
>JBBSLY010000118.1:0-5493 GCA_038233455.1 Solirubrobacterales bacterium
GGCAATCGGGCGCGGACCGTCCCGACCTGGTCGGAGGCGCCGGAGGGGGACTTCGAGCCGGAACGGCGGTTGGGGCGGGCTTCGCCGTCGAGAAGCCCGCCTGGCCCACCGCCCGCTTGAGTCCGCTTCCCCGCGTGGCCCTTACCGTCGGCCTTGGACTGCCGCTCCCCGGGCGGGGTCTCGCGCTGGCGGTGGGCTCGTGCCGTAGGTCGGTCAGAAAGCTCGGCGGCGCGCACTATCCGGTGATACCGGACCAATGGCTCGCAAGCCGGACGGACGGCGGCTAATAGCCATTAGCCGCCGTCCGGGTGGGGATCTCGTGGCGCGATGAAGCCGCTGTCGTAGGCGCGGATGACGGCCTGCGTGCGGTCGCGGGCGTCGAGCTTGGCGAGCACGTGAGCGACGTGGGTCTTGACGGTTTCCGCGCTGACGATGAGCTGCGCAGAAATCTCGGCGTTCGACCGGCCTTGGGCGATCAGGCGCAGGATCTCCGCCTCGCGGTCGGTCAGACCGGCGCTGTCAAGGCCGCTGGCGGTTGGGGTGGCGGGTGCGTGGCGGGCCGCAAGTTCGCGGATCGCCGCTGGGAAGAGCAGTGAGTCGCCGGCGGCGAGCAGCCTGATCGCGCGGACGACCTCGTCGGGGCGCGCACGCTTGAGCAGAAACCCTGAGGCTCCGGCGCGCAGGGCGTCGAAGACGTAGTCGTCGTTCTCGAACGTCGTCAGGACGAGGACGCGTGGCGGCTCGTCGAGATTGGCGAGCAGCCGGCGCGTCGCCTCGATGCCGTCGACGACTGGCATTCGGACGTCCATCAAGACGACGTCGGGGCGCAGGCGGCGCACCATCGCCGTGACGCCGACGCCGTCGTCGGCCTCGCCGAGCACGCTGAGGTCGGGTTCTGCGTTGATGATCGCGCGCAGGCCGCTGCGGATCAGCGGTTCGTCGTCGACGAGCACGATGCCGAGGTTCATGGTATGGGGTGCAGCGGTAGTCGCACGGCGATCCGCCACTCCCCGGCGTCGGGACCTGCTGTTAGTTGTCCGCGCAGGCTCGCAACACGCTCTTGGATGCCGTTGAGGCCGCGCCCCCCGCCGCCGCGCTGCGGGCGGGACCCATCGAGCGGGTTGGTCAGCTTGAGCTCGAGGTGCTCGGCGCCAACGTTCAGGGTCAGGCTGACCGGCACATCGCCGGCGTGCCGCGCGGCGTTCGTCAGGCTCTCCTGCACTACCCGGTACGCCTCGCGGGAGACCGCCTGGGGCACCTCGTCGGTGCGGCCCGTCAGCTCGGCGGTGACGTCGATGCCCGCGGACCGCGTGCTGGCGACCAGGCGCTGCAGGTCGGCGAGCGTCGGCGTCGGCGCGCGGGCGGCGCTGTCGTCGCGCAGCAGGCCGAGGACGTGGTCGAGGTCGCGCAGGCCGTTGCGCGCGGACGTCTCGATGTCGCTGAGGGCCTGGCGCGCGAACGCGAGATCGCTGTTGAGCACGCGCCCGGCGGCGCCCGCCTGCACCGTCACGATGCTCAGCGCGTGACCAACGGAGTCATGCAGCTCGCGGGCGAGCCGGTTGCGCTCGGCCAGGCGGTCGGCGCGGCGCTGCGCAGCGCCGAGCTGCTCGGCTGGCGAGGGCCCGAGCAGTCGCGGCGCGACACGGGCCAGAAGCGCGCCGGCGCCCACCGCCAGGTAGACCAGAGCGGCGGGTGACAGGAGCGCGAGCGGCACGAGCCAGGCGCTTTCGGGCCCACCTGGCACCGTCGCGTCCAGCCGACCGAGCTGCACATCGCCGGTCGCGAACGGGGCCGAGCAGGCCGAGACCACGACAGGCGGCAGAATGACGGTCAGGGTGCCGATCACACCGCCTACCGCGACGTGGGCGACGAACCACGCCGCCGAGCGCCAGCGCGTCGACCTCGACGCCGCGTCACGGATCAGGTCGGCGTCGTCGACCTCGACGCCGAGCAGCAGGCGCGCCGCAGCGATCTCCAACATGCGCACCGGCGCCAGCATTCCCGTGGCGATCGGCGCCACGAGGCAGCAGGCAGCGATCGCGATCATCCAGGCCGCGACCACTCCGGCCCCGCCTTGCAGCGCGAGCGCGACGAACCCGGTGAGCGTCACGTAGGGCGCGACGAGCGCCGCGCCGATCACGTGGTACGCATAGCGTCTCCACGTCGACCTGCGCGCGGGGATGGCGAGCAGCTCACGCGGTCGTGGCATGTCGCGATCGTGACAGACACTCGCGGCGCTGCGAATCCCTCGCACGGGGGATGCAGACCGCTCGCACGGGTGACGCGGCCACCGGCTGCCGGCGAGAGAGTGACGGCCATGACATCGACAGCTGACAGGCAGGCAGTCACCGCGGCCTACGTGGGTTGCGCAGCCGCAGCGGCCTACGCCGCGCTGAAGTGCGCATGGGCGCTCGGGAGCACGCTCGGCATCAGCGATGGCGAAGTTTTCGACGCGTTCCTCAAGCAGCTCGGAGGACCGCTGGTCGCGTTGTGGGCGACGGTGCTGCTCGCGCTGCTGGCGTGCGCGATCTTGCTGTCGCTCGTGCAGCCGTGGGGCCGGCGCATACCGCGGCCGCTGCGCGCATCGCTCGCGTGGCTCGGCGCCATCATGGCCCCGATCGGGCTCATACGTCTTGGCCAGACCATCGCCGAGACGATCGCCGGGAACCCGTTCCCGATGCTCACGCCCGCCACCTACATCTCGGTCTACATGTGCTTCACCGTGCTCGGGCTGACGTTCGCGGTCACGGCATGGCGCACCCGCAGCGCCCAGCCAACACGTCGACCCGCCACGCACGGAGCAGCGTCATGACCACGACCCCCGCACAACACGCCAACCTGAGGAGCACAACGAGATGAACGTGGCCGGAGCCGTATCGACCAGGTTCCCGCGCTGAAGACCCGCAAGAGCCCGGTTCTCGCAGCGCTGATCGGAGTTCTCACGGGCAGGGTCGGCCTTGCGATCTACTTCTGGTCGCTGCGAGACCTGTTCCCCGTTGAGGTCGCGGCGGCGCCCGCTCGGCGTGCTCTGTGGTCCTTGCTCGGTCATCCTGGACCCCTCCTCGAGGAGCCGGAGAGCCTGCCAGATGCGGTCTGATCAAACCCCGGATCTGTGGCGTTGAGTCAGACGCAAACCACACGGGCCTGACGCACTTCGTCCTGCGATGGGCCCACTCCATCACATGGCTCCTGCTGGCGCTGTCGTTCCTGATCCGCGGGCTCGCGCCGGACCTGTCGACGCTCGCAGACGCAGTCGGCCTGATGGGCCTTGGCGCCTCCATCGCGTTTTGGACGGCCATCAGCCAGACCGGGCCGTTGAGGACGTGATCGGGCCCGACGGCGCGGTCCGGGAATAGCGCGACGCAGGATGCGCAACGCTCGCCGTGAATGGTGGTGCAGCCGGCGGTGCACGCCGGCCTGCAACGCCTTCTCCCCGCGCCAATGGGCAGCAGCTCACGTGGTCGGGGCACGCGGCGATCGCGACAGACCCCGCGGGCGCTGCAAATCCCTCGCGGGGGGGATGCAGATCGCTCGCGCAGGGGACGGCGCCACCGCGCGCCGGCGCGAGAGTGACGGCCATGACATCCACAGCTCACACGCAGGCAGCGCCGGGACCTCGACCCGTATCGAATGACGCCGACATCACCAGCACCACAGCTCCTCGGGCGCGCCGCGCGCTGCGAACTGCAGGCTGGGCGAATATTGCGATCGCCGTCGCGCAGGCCACCGGTCTGATCTGGGCGTGGAGCATGTTCCGCGCCGTAGGCATCGAAGCCGACATGCGCGAGCTTGCCACCCAGGGCGCGGCGCTGCCCTACATCCTCACGCTCATCACGTGCGCGGCCTTCGCCGCCTTCGGGCTCTACGGCCTGTCGGGCGCCGCAGACATCCGACGCCTGCCGCTGCTGCGCGCCGGACTGGTATCGATCGCGGTGATCTACGTTTGCCGCGCGACGGTCTACGGAGGGATCGCCGCGGTCCGCGACGGCGACACTGTGCAGATCGTGTTCGCCGCGATCGCGCTGCTGATCGGCCTGTGCTACGCCAACGGCGCGTTCGTGCAGCGCCACCCGACGACGGCAGCGCCACGCGCTGCGGCGCTGTGAACGACCGCGCCGACGCCCTCCACGGCAACGGGCGCCTCTTGGCCTGGAGCGCGCTCGTCGGCGCCTCCGCGCTGCTGATCATCGCCATCAAGTTGATCTACGACGTACCGGACGACCTGCGCTACCGCTACTCCACGGTGCTGTTCGCCATCGTCGTGTCCGCCCTGCAGCTCGCCGTCACGCTGAAGATCGCCGGCCCCAGCGATCTACGCGACACCTTTGCCCTCAAGCGGGCCTCATGGTCCTGCAAACGCGTCGCGCTGACCGCTGTGCTGATCGTCATCGGCATGCTCGTCGTACTCGCGCTGCTTCCGTCACAGCAGCAGGGCGAGGCCGAGGGAAACGGCGCCCCGTTCGATGCCACTCGAGCGCTCCCGTACCTCCTCAACGCGATCGTGCTCGTCATCGTCTCGCCGATCCTCGAGGAGCTGATGTTTCGCGGCCTGGGCTTCAAGCTGCTCGAGCGCTACGGCCGCGCCACCGCGATCGTGCTGACCGGCCTGGCCTTCGGCCTCTTTCACGGCCAACTCCAGCAGCTTCCCGCACTCATCGCCTTCGGCTGTGCGATGGGCTACCTACGCAGCGCCACGAACAGCATCTATCCAGCGATCGCGACACACGCGCTCCTGAACCTGACCGGTGTCGCGCTAACGATCACCGTGACCGCGTAGGCGCGTCGCCCGCGCACACCGCGCGTTGGACCGCCACAGCCTCTCTACCTTGGCGGCGCCAAGCCGCGGCCTACGCGGGGTAGCGCCATCATCCGCGCGGCGCATCGGTTCGCGGTGGTCACTCCGAGCAGCGGCGGGCCGACGGCGACTAACGCTTAGCGGTGTCTCACGCAGAGTTGTGGTCGGAACCCCCATGGGGACACAAATCAGCCGCGGGTCTTCGTGACTTTGGCCGTACAGGTGACCGCCGCACTCGCGGCAGAAGTAGTCGTGCCAGCCGTCGTCGGGCTTGAATGCGCCCAGCAGCTCCTCGCCCTCGGTCACGCGAAAAGTGCCGGGCGCCGTCAGGGCGCTGGCCGACGCGGTGGTTCCGGTGCGGCGCTGACACCGCTTGCAGTGGCAGTACTCGGCTTCGAGTAGCGGCTCGGAGACCTCAAACCGCACCCGGCCGCACAGACACCGGCCGGTGATCGGTGATGATTCGGCCATCGACCTCATTCAAGCATCGCGGAAGAGACAGCGCTCCTGCTCCGCGCCGGGAGGAATCGCCCGACCGGGCGAGGCGGTCGCTACTCCTTTCACGCGAAAGCGAAAGCCGAGCTCCCGCACGGGCTCGAGTCGCAGCGACCGACCCGCCGATGCCCTAGCCGAGTGCCTCTTGAAGGCCCGACTGGAGGTCCTCCCTGGTCATCACCGGGGTAAGGGAGACGCTCGCC
>JBBSLY010000119.1:0-5491 GCA_038233455.1 Solirubrobacterales bacterium
GCAACCCGACGAAGCCTGGCGCCGCGAAGCTGCGCCGGGCCTACGGAGCGGATGCGACGCTCAGCGAGCTCGAGAAGGGCTTCCTGCGCCTGCTCGATCGCCACGGCCTGCCGCGCCCGCGCACGAACATCGATCTCGCCGGCGACAAGGTCGACTGCCACTGGCCGGACCACGATCTGACCATCGAGCTGCACAGCTTTCGCTTTCACGCCAGCCGCTGGGGATACGAGACGGACACCACCCGCCGCCGGCGATCGCGCCATTTGCCCTTCACCTGGGGCGACGTGTTCGAGCGCGGCGAGCAGACCGCGGCCGAGCTGCGTGCGCTCCTCGGCGGCACCGCGTATGACGCGGCCGGTGCTATATCCGCACCCGGCGCGTCATCGCCGCGGCCGGCTCGGTAGGCCTGACGCGCAAGGTGCGATATCCGCACTCGGCGCGTCATCGCCGCAGCCGGCGCGGTCGGCCTGACGCGCAAGGTGCGATATCCGCACTCCGCGCGTCATCGCCGCGATCGGCGCGATCGGCGCGATCGCCGCGATCGGCGCGATCGGCGCGCCCAGCCTGACGCGCAAGGTGCGATATCCGCACTCCGCGCGTCATCGCCGCGATCGGCGCGCCCAGCGTGACGCGCAAGGTGCGATCCGCTGTCGCGACCTGAGCTACGCTCGCGCTGTGGAGGCAGGCACGTCAGCCCCCGGGCGTGGTTCTCCCGTGCCGGCCGGCCCACCAGCGCGTCCCGTGCCGGCCGGCCCACCAGCGCGTCCCGTGCCCGCCGGCCCACCAGCGCGCAGGCGCACCGAGCTGCTCTGGGTACTCGCGACGGCGCTCGTGGCCAGCGTCGTCGCAATCGTCGACCTGAAGCTCTGGCGAATGGACCCGAACGTCCCGATCTTCGATCCCAAGGGCGACGCGTCGTACTACATGGCGACGATCAAGGGCGTCGTCGAGCACGGCTGGTTCTGGCACAACCCCGATCTCGGCGCCCCCTTCGGGCAGGCGAACTACGACTTCCCCGCGCCGTTCGGAGACCTCGTCCACTACCTCATCGTGCTGCCGATCGGGCTCGTGCTCAGCGACCACGTCCTCGTCTTCAACGCGTTCTTCCTCCTCGGCTTCCCGCTCATCGCCGTCGTCGCCTACGCCGTCATGCGCGACCTTGGCGCCGACCGGCCGGCGGCGCTCGTCTGCGGCGTGCTGTTCGCCTTCCTGCCGTACCACATGCTGCGCAACCAGTCGCACCTGTTCCTCACCTCGTACTACGCGATCCCGCTCGCCGTCTGGCTGGCGGTGTCGCTCGCAGAGGGCCGGACGCTGTTCGATCGCGCCGCCAAGCGCCGCACGCTGCTGGCAGTCGGCGTCTGCCTGGTCGCCGGCGCGGCCTCGAACTACTACGCGATCTTCGCCCTCTGCGTGCTGCTGTTCATCGTCCCGATCGCGGCGATCGCGCGCCGCTCGCGCTGCGTGGCGCTGCAGGGCACGATCGTCATCGCGCTCGTCGGCGCGAGCTTCGCCCTCGCCCACTCCCCCGCGATCGTCCATCCGATGATCCACGGCGAGAACGAGGCGGTCGCCCAGCGCGGGGCCGGCGAGAGCGAGCTGTTCGGCCTGAAGCTCGCGTACATGGTCATCCCGCGGCCCGAGCACCGCATCGGCGCGCTCGCCCGGCGCGGGGAACGCTACTTCGCCGTCACGCCGCTGCGCTCGGAGGGCTTCGGCTCCTCGCTCGGCCTGGCCGCCACGTTCGGACTCGTCGCCGCGCTCGTCGTCCTGCTGTCGACGGGCATCGCCGGAGCCACCGCCTCGCTGCGGCGAAGGCGGATCGCCGCGGCCGGCGCGGTCGCGCTGATCGCCTTCGTCGTCGGGACGATCGGCGGCGTCTCGACGCTCATCGCGTTCGAGCTCTCGCCGCAGGTACGAGCCTGGAACCGGCTCTCGCTCGTGATCGCGTTCGCCGCGCTGCTGGCACTTGCGCTGCTGCTGACGGCGCTCGGCGACCGCCTGCGCGCGCGCGGCCGGCCGGCCTGGGCCGCCGTCGCGATCACCGCGCTCGTCGGCACGCTGGGCATCCTCGACCAGACGTCACCGCGCGACGCGCCCGCCTATGACGCGATCGCCGCCGCCTGGAAGGTCGACGACGACTTCGCCCAGATGATGCAGGACCGCTTCCCCGCCGGGACGCAGGTGCTCCAGCTGCCGTACATGAGCTACCCGGAGCACGGCTCGGTCCTCGGCGTAGGCGACTACGACCTCTTCAAGGGCTACCTGCATTCCAAGGGCCTCAAATGGACCTACGGCGCCGTCGAGGGACGCCCGACGGACTGGCTGGCGCAGCATCAGGGGCTCGCCCCCGAGCAGCTCGCCGCGGCCGCGGCCGCCGCGGGGTTCGGCGCCGTCTACGTCGACCGGGCCGGCTACGGCGACGGCGGGGCGGCGGTCACCGGCGCGCTCGCAGCGCTCGCCGGGCCGGGAAACTCCGGCATCTCGGCCGATCAACGCCTGCAGTTCTTCGATCTGCGCCCGGCCGGCGCACGGCTGGCGCGGCAGACGACGCCCGCCGAGCGTTCCCAGATCCGCAATGCGCTCCTGTATCCGGTCGTGGTCGGCTTTGGCGCCGGCGTCTCCTACCAGGAGATGGCCGGGCCCACTTCCTACCGCTGGGCGGCGGCCGACGCTCGGCTGACGCTCGAGAACCCGCTCGAGGGCAGCCGCATCGCGCGCTTCAGCGCGGAGCTCTACGGCGGCGGCCCGACACGCTCGACCGTGAAGCTGACGCTGCCCGACGGCAGCAGCCGCTCCGTCACGGTCGACCCCGCGGGGAAGAACCTCACCCTGCCGCTGCGCCTGAAGGAGGGCCGGTCGGAGCTCCGGCTCCAGACGACGGGGCCGGCAGCGCCGAATCCCGCGGGCAACGTGCGCGACCTACGCCTGCGCCTGCAGGGCGTGCGCATGGACTACGGGCCACTGGCCGCGCCGCGGCTCGCGCGCTACGTCGCCGCCGCAACGCCCTGAACGACGCGCGCGACATCCTCCTCGCTCAGGCCCACCCACAGCGGCAGGCGCAGCAACCGCTCGGCGGTGGCGTCGGTGACGTCGAGCGGACCGTGGGTGCGGCCGAAGCGCCGGCCCGCGGGCGCCGAGTGCAGCGGGATGTAGTGAAAGTAGGCGCTGATGTCGTCGCCGGCGAGCGCCGCGATGACCGTGTCGCGGGCGGACCGGTCGGCGAGCATGATCCGGTACAGATGCGCGTTGTGACCCGCTCCCGGCGGCACGACGGGGCGGCGCAGCACGCCGGCGCGCTCCAGCGGCTCGAGCGCCGCGTGGTAGGCGTCCCAGATCCGCAGGCGCGCCGCCGTGATCTCGGCCACGCGCTCGAGCTGCTCGGCGAGCAGCGCCGCGGTGACGTCGGACATGAGAAACGAGGAGCCGACGTCGACCCACGTGTAACTGTCGACCTCCCCGCGCGCGAAGCGCTGGCGGTCGGTGCCCTTCTCCTGCAGGATCTCCGCGCGCTCGGCGAGGCGCTCGTCGTTGACGAGCAGCGCGCCGCCCTCGCCGCAGGAGACGTTCTTCGTCTCGTGGACGGAGAGCGCGCCGAGGTCGCCGATCGCGCCGAGCGCGCGCCCCTCGAGTGTGGCGCCGATGCACTGCGCGGCGTCCTCGACGAGCATCAGCCCGGGCTGGCGGCAGATGGCGACGAGCGCGTCCATGTCGCAGGCGACGCCGCCGTAGTGCACCGCCATGACGACGCGCGTGCGCGCGGTCACCGCCGCCGCGACCTGCTGCGGATCGATGTTCAGCGTGTCCGGATCGATGTCGACGAAGACCGGCGTCGCCCCGCGCAGCACGAACGCATTGGCCGTCGAAGAGAAGGTGAACGAGGGCATGATCACCTCGTCGCCCGGCCCGACGCCCGACAGCAGCGCGATCATCTCCAGCGCCCCGGTGCAGGAGTGCGTCATGAGCACCGACGACGTGCCGGTCAGCTCACGGATCAGCGCCTGGCAGTGCTCACCGGCGGGGCCGTTGCCGCCGGTCCAGCCGTGCTCCAGCGCTGCGGCGATGCGCGCGTTCTCGCCGCCGGTGCGCAGCGGGCGGTTGAAGGGCATCCGGCTCATGGCGCCCGCTGCGGCGCGGCGGCGCCCGTCAGCACGTAGAGGTGCTCGCGCCCGCCCGGGATCGGGCCATCGAAGGCGATCGCGTCGGCGAAGTCGCCGCGCATGAGCTCGCGCAGCGAGTCCGCGTCGAAGCGCTGCGCCTGCGCTCCACGATCAGCCGTCGCCGCGCCGCCGGCGCCCAGGCGCGCGAGCAGCCCGTTGGCGCTCGAGGCCAGGTTGCGCACCGGCTCGGCGACGATCACCGACGCGCGCGCGGCGGCGCGCATACGACGCAGCATCGCGTCCGCAGCCGGCAGGAAGTGGTAGAGGCTGGCCTGCATCACGACGACGTCAGCGACGGGCAGCTCCGCGGTCGCGACGTCCGCGCGGCGGGCATCCACGCCGCGCCGGCGCAGGCGGGCCACGAAGCGCTCGCTGGCGTCGAGCGCGACGTACGCGCCGATCCGGCCGCGCAGCTCGCGCTCGTACAGCCGCGCCGGGCCGCAGCACAGCTCCAGCACGCTCGCGCCGTCGGGAACGTGCGCGGCGACGGCCGCATCGCGCGCGGCGTAGTAGCGTCCGTACAGAACGCGCATCGCGAGACCGTAGCCCCACGCGCTGCGGTAGACGAGGCTCTCGGACAGAGCGCGAGAATAGCCACAGCAGGGCGTGCCAGCGTGACCGAGATCAGCGTCGTCATCCCCGTCTACAACTGCGCGGGCTGCCTGCATGCGCTGCACGAGCGCCTGAGCGTCACCCTCTCGGCGCTCACGCGCGACTACGAGATCGTCCTCGTCGACGACCGCTCGCGCGACGACGCGTGGGAGATCATGCGCGAGCTCGCGCGCGCCGACCCGCGCCTGCGCGTCGTGCGCCTGAGCCGCAACTTCGGCCAGCACGCCGCGATCACCGCCGGGCTGACGCGCTCGCGCGGCGACTGGACGGTCGTCATGGACTGCGACCTGCAGGAGCCGCCGGAGGAGATCGTGCGCCTGTACGCCAAGGCGCAGGAGGGCTACGAGATCGTCCGCGCCGTCCGCGAAGGCCGGCGACACGCTGCGTTCCGGCGGATCTCGTCGACGCTGTACCGGCGAATGCTCTCCGAGCGCGAAGGCGGCGAGATCGAGTTCTCGACGCTGTCGATCATCTCGCGCAAGGTCGTCGACGCGTTCCTGCAGCTGCGCGACCGCGACCGCGAGTACCAGCTGGTGCTCGACTGGCTGGGCTTCAACCAGGCGACGATCACCTTCCAGCACGCCGAGCGCGAGGGCGAGTCGCCGAGCGCCTACGGGCTACGCGAGCTCGTCGGCGTCGCGCTGGACGGGATGTTCTTTCGCACCACGGTGCTGCTGCGCTGGATCGTGCTGCTCGGCTTCCTCGTCGCGCTGGCCGGC
>JBBSLY010000120.1:0-5449 GCA_038233455.1 Solirubrobacterales bacterium
GCTCTCACGACCAGGCGGCCGTCGTCGTCGGCCAGGAGCACGGTCCCCGCCTCTGCGGCCGCCGCCTCACGCAGGCGGTGCGCCAGGGCGGCCAGCATCGGCTCGAGCCGGCTGTGGGCCAGCGCGGTGTCCAGCAACATCTGCAGGCCGCGCACCACCCCGGCCCGCTGCTCGGCGTCGCGCCGCGCCGTGCGCTCGCGGAGCAGCTTCTCACGCTCGGCCTCCAACCGCTCGCGACCGCTGAGGTCATGCACGAAAAAGGACAGCAGGGCCCTTCCCCCGGCCATGACCCTGGACACGATGACCTCCGCCTGAAACCGCGTCCCGTCGCTTCTGACCATCTCCACCTCACGCCGGCGGGGCGGGGAGCCGGGTGTACGCTGGAAATCCTCGTGACGGCGCTGCTCGTCGGCGTCACGGTCTTCGGGGGCGAACATCAGCTCGGCCACGTCGCTGCCGAGCGCCCGGTCCGCGCCGATTCCGAACAGCCGCTCCGCCTCACGGTTCCACCCCAGCACGGTGCCGTCGCGTTCGATCGTGGCAAAGGCGTCGGGGGCGGCATCGACGATCGCGCGCGTGCGCGCATCGGACTCCCTGAGCTCATCGTTGCGCAGCTCAGCCTGGCGCGTCTGCTCGCGCACGCGGCCGAGAAGATTCGAGATCAGCAGCCCGGTGACCAGCGGCGTGCCGATGGCGAGGACCCACCTCGTCGCGGGGCTGGCGCCGTCCTGGACGATCAGCACGAAGAGGTAGGAGCCCGCGATGAATGCCATGTGCGCCAGTGCCGGCCGCAGCGCGAAGCAGACGAACGCGTAGATCGCGCTCCACCCGTAGAGGATCGGGTAGAGGACGGTGGTGCTGGCGAAGTAGTTCGCCACGCCGAGCATCACGGTTCCGAGCACCACGGCGACGTGCAGGTGGCGTTCGGCGAGCGCATCGGCTCGAGCCAACGCCGCGAAGCCGACCGCGGCTGCGAGTCCCGTCGCCCCCCAGAGGGGAGCGTCGTGGATCCCGCGCATGTGGGGCAGGATCAGCGTGAGCGCACCCACCGCGCCACCCGCGATGAACAGGTAGGCGAGTGCCACGGCCTTGATCCTGCGCTCGAGCAGCTCCGAGCCGTCCGCCCAGCGGATCTGCCTCATGTCTCAGGCTGAGGCGCGTGCTCGCCGCCCGCGGCGGCTACGCGCCGGGCGAGGTCCTCGTGGCCCTTGACCACCCGCAGCTTGACCGGGTCGTCATCGCGGCGGTCGTGGACGAGGTCCCAGGTCTTCGTCGCGGTCTCGCGCGCGGTCTCGGGGGTGGCCTGCTCGAACATCAGCTCGACTACCTGAAGCTCGAAGGCGTCGAGCTGTGCGACCGGGTCCCCCGGAGGCATGCGTGGGAGCGGCTCGTCCGTGGCCTCGCGCCACATCGCCGTCGCCATCACCAACCGGTTGCGCAGCGCTCCCGCGTCCATGGCGCTCAGGCTACCCTGCGCGCTATGCCCGAGCTCATCCACACCTGCTACCGGATCGCCGACATCGACCGCTCGGTGGACTTCTACCAGCGGCTCGGCTTCGAGGAGCTCGGCCGCATGCCGATACGCGACGAGGCCATCAACGTCTTCATGGGCCTGCCGGGGGACGGTGCCCGCCTCGAGCTGACCTTCAACCACGGCCAGGACGGGCCATACGAGCTCGGGACCGGCTACAACCACATCGCCGTGGCCCTCGAGGATCTCGACGGGGCGCTGGCCTCGCTCGCCGACGAGGGCATCGAGCCCGAGAAGCCGCCGTACACCGTCAGCGACGGCGGGTCGCGGCTGTGCTTCGTGCGCGATCCGGACGGGTATCGAATCGAGCTGATCGAGCGCTCCGACTAGCCGGTGAATCGCGGCCGCGCGGCTCGCCGGCGTGGCTGCACCGCTCCCGCTCGGGCACAGACCCGAAAACGTCTTCGCACGTGGGCCTCCCGCCCGTCCTCGAGCATCACGCGCGCCCTCGCCACGCGCTTGCCGGCTCGGGCAGCGCCTCCGAGGATCTCGGCGCTGAAAGGGCGTTGGGCATCGGTCCGCTTGCGGCCGCCCAGGCGGAAGCGCACGCGGCGTGCAAGCGCCGCGTCCTTGCCCGCGAGCGCGGCCGTGACCGGTGCGAGCAGGCATTTGCGCCCGTGCCGTGCGCTCAGCGTGAGCTTCAGCCGCGGCTTTGGCGCGCAGCCGCGCGGCCGGCCCGGCTCCGGGCCGTGGGGCGCCACCGCGTCGGCCACCCGCACCAGGCCCCCGAGCACGCCCACATACCCCGTGCCGTCGGGGCCGATCGTGATCGGCGCGTAGTTGTTGTTGTAGCCGAGGCCCGTCCCGGTGAGCTGGCGGTACTGGCGCACCCCGGTGCAGAAGTCGAGCGCGGTGAAGTACCAGGCGTCCACGCCGTCCTCGCGCGCGGGCTTGGTGTAGATGTAGACGAGTCCGTTCTCGATCGAGACCTTCGGCACCACCGTCGGGGAGACCTCGTTCGAGTTCCAGACCGTGCGACAGCCGGAGCCGTCCTTCTCCACGTCGACGCGCGTGACACCGGGGGTCGTGGTCTCGCCATCCTGAGTGGCCCTGGGCCCGGTGTAGCCGTAGTTGTTCTCGACGATCAGCGAGTTGCGTACTGCGATCAGTGAGTTGTCGGTGGCGCTCGCTCCCTCGGTGAAGACGGGCTGCTCGCAGATCAGCCGCTCGCCGCTGACGTCGGTGCCGCGGCGATATACGACGACATTCATCGGGTCGGCGTTGTCGGTGATCGCGATCCGGCCGTCGCTCATGACCGTCGGCGTCGTGCCCGACCCGGCGCCGACCTGGCCGGGCTTTTCGATCCCCGAGTTGCGGTAGGTCTCGCGCCAGGTGACCGCCGGCGTGCCGTCCGGCGCGGCGTCCAACCGGTAGAGAGCACCGTCGCTGACGATGTAGACGCCGCCGCTGTCGTCAACCGCGAACGAGTTGGACACGTCCTCGCCGAGCGAATGCGTCCTGATGGCCCCGCTCGCCGGCTCGACCGTGCCTACCACGCCCGCGATCGAGACGAACCAGATCAGCCCGGAGTAGTCAGGCAGGGCGGAGATGATCTTGTCGCCGAGCGGCACGGCACCGGTCAGGTCGTAGTCGCGTTCCTCCACCAGGCTGACCCCGCCGTCGGCTGTGTCGCGGACGGCGACCACCTTCATGTGACGGTCGTTGGTGGGAAGGATGGCCCGATCGCGCTCGTCGAGGTAGAAGTAGCCACCACCTGTGAAGTCGTTGAAGATCGAGCCGGTGCCGGGGCTGCGCGGCGGCAGCGTCATCGACGCCAGCTCCTCGAGCGTGCGCGGATCGAAGACCTTCAGGCGGGGCGCCTCGATGCCCACGCAGATGGTCACGATCCGCCCCTTGGAGTCGAAGGTGACCGAGGCGCAGTCGGCGACCTGGAAGGTGGAGCTCACCGACATCGATCGCCCCAGCGGCCCCGCGCCGCGGTAGGCGTCGGTCTGGAAGGCGTCGTTGTGGAGGTTGCTGAGCCCGTTGGGCGCCATGAAGGGGTGGCGCGGAGGCTCCGGGGAGATCAGCCGGCGCGGCTTGGCCACCCCGCCTTCGAAGGCGGGCGGCGACTCGCTCGCCGGATCGTTGGGAATCGGCTCGGCGGCCGCGGCGGCCGCGCCGGGACCCAAGCCGAGCACGACGAGCGCGATAAGCACGCCCAGCACGCTGGTGGTCGACCTCCCTCTAGGTCCTCTCCCCGGCATCCGCGCACAGCATCTTGCCAGCCCGGGCTCGTCGTTGCCAGTCCGGGCTCGACTCCGCTCAGCGGGCGCCGGGGGCGCGCGTCGGGGACGCGTGGTGTACCACGGCCCAGCGCGACAGCGCGGGCAACGGGTCGAGCGACGGGGCCTCCGGCCCGCGGCCGCGGCGGATCTCGAAGTGCAAGTGATCGCCGAAACAGGATCCGGTGCAACCGACCGCCCCCACTCGGTCCCCGGCGTTCACGCGGGCGCCCTGGCCCACCTCGGCGGGGCCGACCATGTGCAGGTAGACGTAGGTGCGCCTCGCCCGAGGGTCGAAGATCGCCACGTAGTTGCCGCGCCCGCCGTCGTCGCCGGTCTCGACGACCACGCCGTCGCTGACGGCGACGAGCGGCGTGCCGGTCACCGCGAAGACGTCCTGGCCCTCATGCACGTGACCGGATCGCGCCGATCCGTACCGGGCTCCCTCCTGACCCCAGTTGAAGGGCCCGGCGACCGGAAAACGAGGGGTCCGCGCGCGTTCGGCCGCTCGTTCCAGCGCGGCGGCTCTGCGAGCCAGCTCATCGACGCGCCGCACAAGCGCGCGCGGCGATGGCACGGGCACTCCCAGCTCGCCGAGGGTCTGGCGCACCTCTACGACGGGCGGCGGGCCGGCCGGTGGCCGCGACCTCGCGGCCGCCGTGGCGGAAAGTGCCGCGGACGCGGAGAGACCGGCAAGTGCGAGCGCGCACAGGCGCGTTTTCGTTGTCACGGGAGAAGGCCCCCTTGGCTTCGGGTACGTCGGCGGGCCTACGAAGTGAGCTGACGGGCTCGCGCTCTGGCGCTACGCCGCGCGCGGCGGCGATTCGCCCCTGGCCCCGGCTCTCACCGGTGCCGTTGGGTCCTCCGTTCCCCGCCGCACTGGGCGCCAGGGACTCGGCCTCGAAGCGGGCACCGTATCAGCAGGAGGTCGAGAAGAAGGCCGTTATGCAGGGAATTTCCCATGCCCGTCTACTCACCGGGCGGCGAGACGAGGCTGCCGAACAGCAGCACGTAGAGCTTCGGGTAGAGCTCGAGCGGCACGGCCTCGGGATCGACCAGGTGCTGCACGGCGAGCCCGATGTCAAGGGCGATCTGCGCAGTCGCCAGATCGGTGGCATCCCCCGGAAGCTCGGTGCCCGCCTCCGCCACCGCGCCCTCGATCATCTGGCTCAAGAGCGCCCGGTTGCCACTCCAGAATCCGGCAGCGAGCTGGGAGAACTCCGGATGACGCACGGCATGGGCCAGCAGCTCGAGCCACAGCTCGAACAGCCACCTGTCCTCGTCCGAGCGCTGGCGGTCGGCCGCCTTCTCCGCGTTGATGCGCAACCGCTCGAGCGGCGTGGCACCGACATCGGGCGAGTCCTCGAGCAGGCGCCGGTAGCCGGCGTACACCCGGTCTTGGAGCAGCTCCACGAACAGCTGCTCCTTCGACTCGAAGTTCGAGTAGAACGCGCCGCGACTGAACCCCGCCTGACGCGTGATCGCCTCCACGCTCGCACCCTGGAACCCGCGCGCGCGAAAGACCTCGGCGGCCCCGTCGAGCAGGCGGCGACGGGTCTCGGCCTGCATCTCTGACCGCGACCGGCGCTCGGGGGCCGCCATGGGCGTCAGACGCGCCCGGAGCGCTGATCGATCGGCGACGTCGAGTAGAAGAAGAACCAGATCTCGAAGGCGGCAACGGCGGCGACGACCA
>JBBSLY010000121.1:0-5414 GCA_038233455.1 Solirubrobacterales bacterium
GCGGCGGTCTTCGGCAGCTCGACTGAGAGGGCCACGGCCCTCTCAGGCTGGCTCGAGCGCTACAACTTCAGGCGAAGACACGGCGCCCTCGCTCACCGCCCGCCGATTGAACGGCTACGGGAGCTGACCGAGAACAACGTGTCTGGCCTCTACAGCTAGGCTCCCCCGCCTTGACTCCGAGGCTCGCGACAAGCGCTTCCTGCGCCCGGCCGAGGTGGAGCAGCTGATCGGCGACAGCAGCAAGGCGCGCGAGGAGCTGGGGTGGCTGATGGTCGACGCCGACCTCGAGATGCTCAAACCCGGGGTGCCTCAGAGGCAGGCAGGCTGACGTTGCTGGTGGAGGCCCTCGGTACACGGCTCGAGGGCCCGGTTCTGATGCAGCCGCGGGTCTTGGGCGACCAGAGGGGGTTCTTCGCCGAGACCTACCGCGCCAGTGCGCTCGCAGATCTCGGCGTGACCGACACCTTCGTGCAGGACAACCATTCGCGCTCGGCGCTCGGCGTGGTGCGCGGCATGCACTTCTCGATCGGAGAGGGCCAGGCCAAGCTGGTGCGCTGCGCGCGCGGATCGATCGTCGACGTAGTGGTCGACATCCGCCGTGGGTCGCCCACCTTTGGGCAGTGGGAAGCCCACGAGCTCGACGACGAGCGCATGCGCCAGCTCTACGTGCCGGTCGGCTTCGCACACGGCTTCTGCGTGACTAGCGAGGTGGCGGACGTGGTCTACAAGTGCTCCACGTACTACAGCGCTGAGACCGAGCGCGGTTTCGCCTACGACGACCCCGACGTCGGAATCGAGTGGCCGGCGCTCGAACTGTCGGTGTCCGCACGAGACACCGATGCGCCCAAGCTCGCCGAGCTGGCGGACGAGCTGTCGTTCGACTACCCCGGCTGATCGGGCTCGGACGCCCGCCTTCGGCCGCGGAGCACGTCGCGCGCGAGCGCCCGCTCGCGGGCATCGAGCACGATGGTCGCGTAAACCAGCCAGTACAGCAGCGGTCCGGCGGCCACCACGGCCAGAACCGGACCGAGCGAGTCCAGCTCGAGCGAGGCCCTGGTGGTCACCAGCACGGCTGCCAGCAGCCCGCCGAGGCCGTAGGCGGGCAGCCAGGCGCGGCGAATCAGCTCGCCGAGGTCCGCGCCCGTCGCGCGCAGAGCGATCCGCAGCAGGAACGGAAAGCCGACCGCGTAGGAGATCGCCGTGCCCAGCGCCGGACCCTCGAGCCCCAGCGACGGGGTGAGCGCGATCGACAGCGCGAGGTTCAGCGCCGCGATCGCGGCCACCGTGGATGCGACCGCGCGCGCGCGGCCGGCTCCGATCAGGAAGTTGGGCGTGACGATCAGCTGACCCATCACCAGCCAGTAGGAGACGAGGATCGCCAGCGCGGTGCCACCCGCTCGATACGGCTCGCCGAGCCATACCGCGAGCGCGGGTCCCGCCAGGACGATCGCCGTCACCGCCAGCGGCACGGTGAGCGCGAGCGTGTAGCGCGAGCCACGTACCGCGAGCGCTCGCATCCGCGCGCGGTCGCCCCTCGCTCGCAGCGAGGCCGCTGTCGGCAGCGCCGTGACCCCAAGCGCCTGGTTGAGCGCGTAGAAGACGTTGTGCGCCCGGATCGGGCCCTCGTAGCGCCCCACCGCCGCCGGCGAGCCGAACGCCCCGAGGACGATCCTGTCGAGCCCGTAGATCACCAGGGTCGACACCTCGACCACCAGGATCGGCCCGGCGTTCGGCACCAGCTCTCGCACCCGGCCGCGGCTGACCGCGCGCGCCTCGAAGCGCCACGGCAGCGCCAGGCGCGCACGGGCGACGCCATTGATCGTCCCGCTTATCAACGGGATCGACCCGTTGGCGGCGATCAACAGCCACAGGTCGGCGCCCGCGCCGATCAGGCTGAGCATGAGAGCGCCGAATACAGCGACCGCTGCGATCTCGTTGGTCGCGGAGCGGGTGAGCAGCAGGCTCGCGCGCAGCGCGTCGAGATTGATCGTGGCGGCCAGCCCCGCCGCCGTGACGATGCCCAGCCCGGCCGCGCCCAGCTTGGCCTGGCGCTCGAGCTCGCCGTCGAGGAGGCCCGTGGCGATGGCGAAGCCGGCGACCGCGACGAGAGCGCCGGTGATCAGGCCGGTCACCACATACAGGGCGAGGCAGGCCGAGAAGATGCCGACCCGGTCCTTGTCTGTGCGCGCCGCGGCCATCGCGCGCACCGCCGCGCTGCCGATGGCAGTCTTGAGGATCAGCAGGTAGACGGCGAGGGTGGCCACCAGGCCGTAGGTGCCGAGCTCCGCCGGGGACAGCCGGCGCGCCAGGACGGTCACGATGGCCAGCAGCACGAGCAGGCCGACGACCTGGGCGAGCTGTTGTAAGAGCGACCCGCCCGCGACCTCGCGTGCGTCGGCGGATGAGTCACGAGCTTCCACGCGCGTGCGAGTCTCGCACGCGCTACGCCGTCCACATCCTTTGCTCGGCGTCGGGTTTCCTAGGAGATCGGATTCGAGCCCCAGTAGTTCCCCCGCGGCGGTTAGACTCGCCCGGCGAGCCGGAGTGGGGACCGGAAGGCGACAGGCAGCAACGGATGGACGAGGCACGCGAACAACCCGCCACGGCTCCCACCCTCTCCCGAGAGGCTCCCGGCGCATCCATCCCCCGGCGCGACATCCTCGGAATCCCGATCGCGCTCACCGACTACGCCGGCACGATGGACGTGATGGACGAGATGGTCGAGCGTCGCCATCCCGGCTGGGTCTGCGCGGCGGCCGTGCACTCGGTGATGGTGGCCCGAGAGGACGCCGTCATGTGCGAGGCCTTGACGAAGGCCACGATCACGGTTGCTGACGGGATGCCCGTCGTGTGGGCGGCAAACGTGCTCGGCGAGCACCTGCCCAACCGCGTCTACGGGCCGGAGTTGATGCGCCGCCACTGCGAACGCTCCGCCGAGGCGGGCCACCGTGTGTGGCTCTACGGCGGGCGCGACCAGGGCGCGCTGGTGCAGCTGGCGCTGAGCCTTCGTCGCAAGCACCCGGGCATCCGGATCGTGGGGGGCTACTCGCCGCCGTTTCGGGCGCTCACCGCGGAGGAAGAGCTGTCGATCATTCACCAGATCAATGACGCGCGGCCCGACGTCCTCTGGGTGGGCATCGGCGTGCCCAGGCAGGAACGCTGGATGGTCCGCATGCGCGAGCACCTGGAGGTGCCCGTCATGTGCGCGGTCGGGGCCGCCTTCGACTTTCACGCGGGCCGGGTCTCACAGGCGCCCCGGTGGATGCAGGAGCGCGGGCTCGAGTGGACCTACCGCATCGCCCAGGAGCCGCGCCGGCTGCTGCCGCGCTACCTGAACACCAATCCGCGGTTCCTGGCGAACTTCGCCCAGCAGTACCTGCGCGAGTACGTCGGCGCCCGCTGATCGCCCGTCCCTAAGCTTGCGCGTCGCATGTCCGGGCTGTCCATCCTGATGCCGGTCTACAACGAGCGCGCCACCGTCGAGGCGGCGGTCGAGCAGGTGCTGGCCACCGAGTTCCCGGTTGACGACATCGAGCTGATCGTCGTCGACGAGGGGTCCACGGACGGTAGCGCAGAGCTGCTGGCCCGCCACGACTGGCCCGCCAACGTGCACGTGCGCTCCCATGAGCGAAACCGGGGCAAGGGGGCGGCGCTGCGCACCGCCGCAGCCGCGGCCTCGCTGCCCTACACGGCGATCATGGACGCCGACCTCGAGTACGACCCCGCCGACCTGGCGACGCTGCTCGAGCCGATCCTCGCCGGCGAGGCCGAAGTCGTGTACGGCACCCGCGGCTTTGCCTCACACTCGGCCTTCAGCTTCTGGTACGTGATGGGAAACCGCGGCGTGACGCTGGCCTGCAACGTGCTCTACAACTGTTGGCTGGCGGACATCATGACTTGCCACAAGGTCATGCCCACGCCGGTGTTCGCCTCTCTGGACCTGCGCGCCGCGGGGTTCGCCATCGAGCCCGAGATCACGGCCCGCCTGCTGCGGGCGGGGCACCGTATCTACGAGGTGCCGATCACCTACCGCGCCCGCGGTCGCGAGGAGGGCAAGAAGCTCACCGCGGCAGACGGCGTGCGCGTGCTTGCCACGCTGCTGCGCTGCCGGATCGGGTCGCCCCGTGGCTGAGGCGGCGGCCGAGACCGAGCTGTGGGACCTCGAACGCCTGGCGGGCGCCGAGCGGCTGACGGACTGGATGTTCTCGCAGTTCTCGGCCCACGCGCACGGCACGGTGGTGGAGGTCGGAGCCGGCATCGGCACCTACAGCCGGCGCCTGCTCGACGCGGGAGCGGAGCGGCTGCTCGCGATCGAGCCCGAGCCCGCTTGCGCTGAGACCCTGGAGGCCCGGTTGGGGTCGGACCCGCGGGTCACCGTCGTCCGCGAGACCCTGCCCGGCTCTCCCGCCCTCGCCGAGCTGGCCGGCGGCTGTGACCTGGTCGTCTGCCAGAACGTGCTCGAGCACATCGAGGACGACGGCGCGGCCGTCCAGGCCATGGCCGCCGCGCTCGCGCCCGGCGGGCGTATGACCCTGCTCGTGCCTGCGCACCCCCGTCTCTACGGGCGGCTCGACCATCGCTTCGGACACTTCCGCCGCTACGACCGCGGGCGGCTGACGCGGCTCGTCGCAGAGGCCGGTCTCGAGCTGCTCGAGCTGCGCTCGTTCAACGCGCTCGGGATCGCGGGCTGGTGGGCCAAGAGCCGCGGCGGCGAGGCCGAGGTCGACGACCGCTCGCTGCGCGTCTACGAGACGCTGCTACGAGCGTGGCGACCCGTGGAGGAGCGCATACATCTACCCTTTGGCCTCAGCCTCGTGGCTCAGGCCGCACCCCGGCGGTCCCGGCCGGGTTAGACAGCGAAGATGCGACGCGCCTCCCAGACCTTCATCGTGGCCGCGGCGATCGCCGCGGCCGCCCTTGCTGCGAGCGTGTCCGCGGACGCGAGCACGCTGAAGCGCTCGTTCACCGTCGAGCCAGGCGATGGGTTGCGAAAGCTCACGCCCGCCCCCGGCGAGCGCTCCCTGGTGCGGCGTGCGCCCGGAGTGCGCGCCAAGCCGGGCCGCGTGCGCAGGCGCGACTCGCTGCTTTTCTTCGCCCAGATGACCGACCTCCAGGTGATCGACGAGGAGTCGCCGGCGCGCAAGGAGTACCTCAGCTTTGGCGGCGACACCAGCTGGCGGCCTCAGGAGGCGCTCACTACCCAGGCCGGCGAGCGGCTCGTGCGCGCGATCAACGCCCACCGCGTGAGCGAGCTTCGCACCTCGAGCAGACGCCGTGCGCGGCTGCGCATGACGGTGATCACCGGCGACCAGACCGACAATGCCCAGCTCAACGAGACGCGCTGGTACCTGTCGCTGATGGACGGCGGTTCGGTGGACCCCTCCTCGGGGCGCATCCCCTGCGACGGCGCGACC
>JBBSLY010000122.1:0-5352 GCA_038233455.1 Solirubrobacterales bacterium
AACGCAAGGACCTGACCACGTGGGGCTGCAACTACAGGAGTGAGCGGCTGCTCTACACCGCCACCTACGTGCCCGACAATCGGACCACCAAGCCGCTGGCCCCCGGCAGCGCGCGTGCGGGTGCGGCCTCGGGTCCTCGCGAGCTCGGCTCGCTGGGCGGCGGCGCGCTCGGACCGCGACGCTAGCGGCCTGAGATCCAAGCGGCGAGGAGGCCACCGCCGAGGTTGGCGCACAGCACCCCCTTTTAGCCTCGGCGCGTCCGGGGTAGCATGGGTCTGTGAGCGCAGAGGGCTGGATCTTCATGGTCGGCCTGCGGGTCTTCGATGTAGGCCTGCTCGTCCTCTGGCTGGTCTGGTTCTTTCGTCTCCGAGAGGATGGCTCTGACACGCCGCCGGAGGACGAAGACGGGGGAGGCGGCGGCGGGCCCGAGCGCAAGCCGAGCAAGGGTCCCGGTGGTGGAGGGCTGCAACTGCCCATCGGCCCGGTCTCACAGGGCAAGGATCGCGCGCGGGACGGCCACCGCCGCCCGCGACCCCGCAGCCGTCCGGCTATCCGGCCGGCGCCCGGGCCGCTGCCCGCAAGGGTCCGCTCACCGGGCGCCCCTGCCCGCGTGATCCGCCGCGCCTGAGGTCCACCGCAGCTTCCCTACTCGCCGCAGGCGCCGGGGCTCTCCTCGCAGAACTGCTCGAAGCGCTCGGCGGGCGAGCCCTTAGGCGGTGGGATGTCGTTGTCGGGGCTGTCGGGCGTGGGGGCCGCCGGGGCGGGGGCGACCGCTCCCCCGGATGGTTCCTGCGGAGCCGGAGTCGGCGCGGGTTGGGGGGCCGGCGCACTCGGCTGCGTTTCCGCCGTCCTCGGTTCGGTCTCCGTGGGCTTCGAGTCGGGCACCGTTGGGATGGGAACCGAGGTGTCGCGCTCCGCGTCCTCCTCGTCGTCGCCGCAACCGAACGCTCCCAGCGCCAACGCGCACACGAGCGCAGCCGTCAGCCGGCGCACCAGGGCTACCCCTCGAGGGCGGGCAGACGGCGGCCGCAGTGAGGGCAGTCGTTGAGGTCGCGCTGTACGAGCTGCTCGAGCGAGCAGCCACACAGGCGCAGGTTCTCGACCGCGTAGGGCAGCTCGCTGGGCGAGGGTGCGAGCGGGATCACCTTTCCCACGACCTCGAACGGCTCGCCGCTCTCGCTGTCTATGTAGGTCTTGCCGGGCTCGACCTCGCGGATGACCTCGCGATCGGAGCGGGCCCGCAAGCGGTATAGCTGTCGCAATCCCATGCGTGCGGCAATCTACCAACCACATTGCGCATACTGATCTTCCACGGCTACCTGCTGCGCGGCACGGGCAGCAACATCTACAACCTGAGCCTGGCGCGGGCGCTGGCGGGGCTGGGGCACCAGGTGGACCTCGTCTGTCAGGAGCGAGGGGGCCTTGGGGTGGATCTTCCGCCCGGGGTGGCCCTCCACAACCCGGACATCGGCCGCATCCTGCCCGTCTACGTCGCCGACACCTACGAGGGGTTCGACGCGGTGCCCTTCGTAGAGCTCGACGATGCCTCCCTCGAGCACTACCTCGAGGCCAACGTGGCTGCAGTCGCCGCGCTCGCCCGCGCGCACCGGCCCGACGTGGCGCTGGCCAACCACGTCGTCATGGGGCCCGCCATCCTGCGCCGCGCGCTCGGGACCGAGGTGCCCTACGCGGTGAAGGTCCATGGCAGCGCCCTCGAGTACACCGTCGGCGCCGACCCCGACCGGTTTCTGCCCTACGTCCGCGAGGGCCTCGACGGAGCGGCCTGCGTGCTCGTCGGGTCGCGCCATACGGCCGAGCGTCTCTGGGATGTGGTCGGCGACGACGAGCTGGCAGCCCGCACCCGGATGGGGCCTCCGGGGGTGGACGTCGAAGCCTTCAGGCCGCGCACCGAGGCGCAGGCGGCCGCCTCCCTCGAACGCCTGGCGGCGCGCTTGGAAGATGGGGGCTCGGTCGGATGGGGCGGGGAGCGGGGCGCAGCCGCGGCCCTGCGCGCCCTGGACCCGGCGCGCGACCGGATCGTGAGCTACGTGGGCAAGCTGATCGTCTCCAAAGGGGTCGATCTGCTGCTGGCCGCCTGGCCCCTGGTGACCGCTCGGGTCCCTGACGCACGTCTGTGCGTCGTGGGCTTTGGCACCTATCGGGAGGCCCTCGGGCAGATGGTCGAGGCTCTCGCCGCCGGAGACCTCGAGGCGCTGCGTGCGATCGCGACCAGCGGGCGCGAGCCCGAGGGAGGGCCTGCGGGCGAGCTGGTCCACCTGGCAGCGTTCCTCGACGGCCTCGATGGCGAGCGTCGCGAGGCCTACCTCGCCGCCGGTCCGGCGGCCGCGGAGCGGATCGTGTTCACCGGGCGCCTGGAGCATGGTGACCTGCCCGATCTGCTCTGTGCCTGCGAGGCGCAGGTCGTTCCCAGCACGTTTCCCGAGGCTTTCGGCATGGTCGCGGCCGAAGCCGCCGCCTGTGGCGCCCTGCCGCTGAGCGCCGCGCACTCGGGCCTCGCGGAGGTCACGAGCACGCTCTCTGGCGCAGTCGCCCCCGAGCTGCGAGATCTGCTCAGCTTCAACGTCGGCCCCGAGGCAGTGACGGCGATCGCGAAGCGGCTGGTTCGTTGGCTGGAGCTGCCCGCGGAGGACCGCGCGCGAGCGTCGGCGGCCCTGGCCGAGCTGGCCGGGCGTAGATACGGCTGGGAGGGCGTCGCGGAGGGGGTCATCGCAGGCGCCCAAGGCCGGCTGACGGCGCTGGCCGAGCCCGCCTGAGCATGCGGGTGCCCCAGAGCCCGGCGCAAGGCCGCTCGAAGGCGATCCTCGCCCGGCGGAGCCAGTAATCTTCGCGCCCGTGAGTAGTGGACTGACCCGCGTCTCGGCCATCGGAATCGCAATGCTCGCCGTCGGATTCGGTGCGGTTGGCTGCGGGCGCAGCGATCAGGCAGACATCGTGAACGGCAAGAACCTGTTCGTCGCGCAGTGCCAGCGCTGCCACGTGCTCGAGCGAGCCGGCGGGGGTGCCACCGTCGGCCCCAACCTCGACCAGGCGTTCGGGCCGGCCCGCAATGACGGCCTGGGAGAAGGCACAGTGGAGGGAGTGGTACTCAGCCAGATCGCGAACATGCGCCGGGGCAGCACGATGCCGGCTGACCTCGTGACTGGCGACGACGCCCGCGATGTAGCCGCCTACGTGGCCGAAGTGGCGGGGCAGCCCGGCAAGGACACCGGTGCGCTGGCCGAGGCGGGCGCCAAGGTGTCCACCAAGCCGATCGTGGCCAAGAGCGGCACGCTCGAGATGCCCGCCGCCGATGCCGGGCTTGCTTTTGCCAGCACCAAGGCCGAGGCAGAGCCGGGCAAGCTCGAGATCGCGATGCCCAACCCGCAATCCGTTCAGCACAACATCGCTCTGAAGGACGAGAGCGACCAGCTCGTCGAGGAGGGTGAGGTGGTCGGCCAAGGCGGCACTTCGATGTTCACCGCCACCGTCAAGCCCGGCAAGTACGAGTACGTCTGCACCGTGCCCGGGCACGAGGAGGGCGGTATGGAGGGCATCCTGACGGTGAAGTAGCCGGCGGTCCATATGGCCGTAGCGGAAGGGCTAGGAGGCGCCCTCAGCCGTCCACGAGGTCCGCGAGGGGGCTCACCAGCCCCGGCGTGCCCGCCACCAGGCCGCGGGGCTCGCCTCCCATCCAGCGCAGCTCCCCGCCCGCCTCGGCCACGATCAGGCTGGCCGCGGCCCAGTCCCAGGGCTGCAGGCCGCGCTCGTAGTAGACGTCGAAGCGGCCCGTTGCCACCCAGCAGAGGTCGAGCGCGGCAGCCCCGAACCTGCGTACGTCGCGTACGCGGGGCAGCACGTCGGTGAGGATGGCCGCTTGGGTGGCACGCCGCTCGGGCTCGTAGCTGAAGCCGGTGGCCACGATGGCCATGTCCAGAGCCTCGACCGCCCCGACCTCGATCGGCTCGCCGTCGCGCTGCGCCCCGCCGCCACGGGTGGCTGTGAAGGTCTCGCCGCGCACCGGGTCGGCGACCACGCCCACCAGGCTGCCGCGGTCGTCCTCGAGCGCGATGCTCACGCACCAGGCGGAGATGCCGTAGAGGAAGTTGGTCGTGCCGTCGAGCGGATCGACCACCCACCGCCGCCCGGAGCTCGACTCGCGGCTCGATCCCTCCTCGGCCAGCAGCCCGTCGTCGGGGCGCTCGGCGGACAGGATCCTGGTGACCGCCGCCTCGGCGTCGTGGTCGGCGTCTGAGACCATGTCGGTGCGCGAGGACTTCTGCTCCAGACCCCTTGCCGGCTCGCGGAAGCGCTCCAGCAGCAGCTCGCCGGCCGCCGCCGCGGCGCGCTGCGCGAGCTCGAGGTCTGCCGCGAGGCTCAGAGCGCCCTGATGATCAGCACGACGAGCACGATCACGGCGACCGTGCCCGCCACGTACAGCAGGAAGCGGAAGGCCTCCTGCTCCGATCCGAGTGGATTGAGCACCGTCAGAGGATGTAGATCGTCGCGTACACGACGATCCACATCACGTCCACGAAGTGCCAGTAGATGCCGGGCACCTCGACGCCGCGGTGCTCCTTGGCCGTGAAGTGGCCGCGGAAGGCCCTGATCGTCGCGAAGGTGAGCAGCGTGAGCCCTACGAACACGTGCGCGCCGTGCAGGCCCGTGAGCCCGTAGAAGATCGTGCCCTGGGCGTGGTCGGCGGGCGCGAAGCCGATGTGCACGTACTCGTTGATCTGGATGACGAGGAAGGTCAGTCCGAGCAGCGCGGTGGTCAGCAGGCCGACCCGCAGTGCGGCGCGGTTCTCGTTGCGAGCGCCCTCCAGCGCCCAGTGCATCGTGAAGCTCGACGAGATCAGGATCGCCGTGTTCACGCCGGCGATCGCCACCGGCAGGTGGTCGCCCTCCGCGGGCCATTCGGCGTTGCCCACGACCCGGATGAAGAAGTAGGCCGTGAAGAACGCCCCGAAGAGCATCACCTCCGAGATGATGAACAGCAACATCCCGAGGAACTGGGCCTCCACCCGAGAACTCTGGTTGGCCTCAGGGGGGCCGTGGTGCTGGTCGTGCTCGGTAGAGGCGGCGCCGATCGCCGCTGCGCCTGACTCCATCAGCCCGCCGCCTCCTGCTGGGAGGCCGCAGCCTCGTCGGACTCGCTCACCACGTGGTGGACCGGCTTCGAGGTGCTCGCCTGCACGCGTCCCACGAGGTCTGCGCGCAGCCAGCCCGAACGGGTTTCGGGGAAGGTCGAGATCACGACCTCGTCGATCCCGTAGAAGTCGAGCGCGGTGTTGATGGCCGTGAACGGGTCGGGGTGGCCGACCTGGCCGACGGCCTCGATGCCCTCTTCCTTCA
>JBBSLY010000123.1:0-5202 GCA_038233455.1 Solirubrobacterales bacterium
ATTCCCAAGCGGCTTCGCGAGCGGCTCGGCATTCGAGCGGGCGAGACGCTGGAGTTCGAAGAGGGCGACGGGCGACTTATCGCGTCCAAGACCTCCGACCACGATCCCGTCGACGAGGTATTCGGGATCCTCGAGCTCGAGCACGGCACGGACGCCTTCGTCGATGAGCTGCGCGGGGCTCCGCCGGCCTGATCACGGCGGTCGACACCAACGTGCTGCTCGACGTCTTTGGCGCCGACTCCGAGTTCGGCGAACGCTCGCGTCGGGCGCTGCGAGACGCGCGCGCCGCTGGGGCACTGGTCGCGTGCGAGGTGGTGTGGGCCGAGGTGGCGGCCGCTTTCCCCGACCGCGCATCCGCGAACGTCGCCATGGATCGACTCGGGATCGCGTTTTCGGCCGCCACCGTGATGTCGGCGATCGAGGCGGGCGCGGGCTGGCGTGCCGACCGGCGCGGCGGGGGCTCGCGTGAGCGCGTCGTGGCCGACTTCCTCATTGCCGCCCACGCGACGTTGGTGGCCGATCGGCTGCTCAGTCGCGACCGCGGCTTCTACCGCTCGCGCTTCTCGCAGCTGACAGTCTTGGACCCCTCCGCGGGCTGAGGTGCTCGCGCTCGGTTCTCGATCCCCTGGGCCTCGAGCTCAGCTGTCGGCTCGCGGACGGCATCGCGGGGGCCTCGAGCACCTCGTCGAGCCGGCGCATCACGACCAGCGGCAGGAGTCGCCTTGCCCTAGTCGGCGCGCTTGTAGTCGCCGCGCAGCAGCTCGGCAAACCCCGGGGCAGTAGCGTGCCGGGCCGTGGCGTTCGCCGACCCTTCCCCCCTGCTCACAGAGATCGACCGGCTGATTCCCTCGCGGCCGTTCCGGGTCGAGCTTTGGGACGGCACTGAGCTGCCCGCCACGGCAGCTGACGGGCCGACGTTCACCGCCCGCTCCCCGCGAGCGATCGCTCACGTGCTGCGCGCGCCCGGGCAGCTTGGCCTGGGCCGGGCCTACGTGTCCGGAGAGCTCGCGGTCGACGACCTCGACGCGGTCATGCGGCTGCTCGACGCCTGGCAGGCACCCCCCATCGAACGCCGGGATCGTCTGCGGCTGCTGGGCGCGGCGGTCCGGGCCTGCGGCCTCACCCCACCGCCGCGAGCCCCGGCGGCCGAGCTGCGCCCGCGCGGAGCGCGCCACACCAAGGAGCGCAACGCGCGTGCGGTGCGCCACCACTACGACGTCTCCGACGAGTTCTTCGAGCTGTTCCTGGGCGAGTCGATGACCTACAGCTGCGCGATCTTCTCGCGCGGGGCCGAGGACCTCGAGGCCGCCCAGGAGGCCAAGCACGAGTTGGTGTGCACCAAGCTCGGGCTTGGGGAGGGCGATCGCGTGCTCGATGTCGGCTGCGGGTGGGGCAGCTTCGCGATCCATGCAGCGGCGCGGCACGGCGTTCGGGTCACCGGGATCACGCTCTCCGAGCCCCAGGCGCGGCTGGCCCGAGAGCGGGCACAGGCGGCCGGAGTCGGCGAACTGGTCGACATCCGGGCGCTCGACTACCGCGACCTGGCCGGCGAGCGCTTCGACGCCATCGCCAGCATCGGAATGGTCGAGCATGTGGGCGCAGAGCGGATCGACACCTACGCGCGCACCCTCGCGGGCTTACTTGAGCCCGGCGGGCGCCTGCTCAACCACGGCATCGCGCGGCTACGCCATTCAGACCCCGACGCCGGCCCGTTCTCGGAGCGCTACGTGTTCCCCGACGCCGACCCGCTGCACCTGTCGCGGGTCCTGTTGGCGCTCGAGCGCGCCGGCTTCGAGACCCACCACGTGGAGGAATTCCGCTCCGACTACGCCGAGACGCTGCGCCATTGGACGCGGCGTCTGGACGAGGGCGTCGAGGAGGCGAGGCGGCTGGCGGGACCCGAGCGGGTGCGGGTGTGGCGGCTCTACCTGCGAGCGGCCCGAAACGGCTTCGAAACCGGCTTCACCTCGATCTTCCAGGTGCGCGCGAGCAAGCCATAAAACAGGAACCGAGCTCGGGCGTGCCCGCGAGCGGAGTCGATGCAGAGCATCGGCGAGCTAGGGGGTGCGGCCAGGCGACGGCTCGCAGCCGACCGAACGCGAACGAATCGAGGATGGCTGTACCAGCTCGATCGGGTCAGGCCAACGGCCCGCCCTCGCCCTCGGCCTCAGTACACCGACTCCGTGAACGAACACCCACAGCCACGTCATTCTCTCACGCCTGCGGCCGTTCGTGAACGGGTAGCCTGCCCGCGATCGGCGCGCTGCTCGAACACGTCCGCTCCTACTACGACGCCCTGAACACCGGCGAGCCCG
The DNA here is from genome assembly GCA_038233455.1 of Solirubrobacterales bacterium. Lineage (GTDB taxonomy): Bacteria > Actinomycetota > Thermoleophilia > Solirubrobacterales > Thermoleophilaceae > JAAYBF01. The sequence continues at coordinate 2,316 of JBBSLY010000123.1, forward strand.
ACCTCGTGGCCGACCACTTCACCGTCGATGCAACCCACTACTACACGCGCCTCGGCCCCCACGAAGGGGCGCAGACGATAGCCGAGCACACCAGGCAGGCCGTCGAGGGAATCGAGGGCCGGTGGCAGATCGAGGACGCGATCGAGGACTCGGAGCGCGTCGTGATCGAGTGGACGATGACCTGGCGCCACCCCGAGTCGGGCGAGCGGCGACTGGACCGCGGCACGGAGTGGTTCGAGTTTCGCGACGGGCGCATCTCAGAGGTGCGCGCATACCACCACGGGGGGCCCAGGAACCCCAGCGGCGACCTGCTGGGCTTCGACCACGCCGGCCGCGGCCACACGACACGGTGAGCCGCACGTTCACCGACGGCGTGCCGGCCGCCGCCCCGCCCCGCGCCCATCCCCCCTTCTCGACCGAGCACGAGGATCTGCGCGAGTCGGTGCGCCGGTTCGTGGCGGCGGAGTTGCGCCCGTACGCCACCGAGTGGGAGGACGCCCGCTGGTTTCCAGACGAGGTGTTCGCAAAGCTCGCGGCCGTCGGCTTCCTCGGGCTGAAGTACCCCGAGGCCTACGGCGGCGAGGGCGGCGACTACCTCCACGACGCGGTTTTCTGCGAGGAGCTCGCGAGCTGTGGTTCGGGGGGGCTCGCCGCGGGGATCGGCGCGCACACCGGGATCGCGACCCCGCCGGTGTGGAAGTTCGGCACCGAGGACCAGAAGCAGCGCTTCCTTGTGCCCGCGATTCGGGGGGAGAAGATCGCGGCCCTCGGCATCACCGAGCCGGGGGCAGGGTCGGACGTCGCAGGCATCCGCACCACCGCCAAGCGCGTGGACGGGGGCTACGTGGTGAACGGCTCGAAGACCTACATCACAAACGGCGTGCGCGCGGACTTCGTGGTTACCGCTGTCAAGACCACCCAGGAGGGCGGGCACAGCGGGCTCTCCTTCCTCATCGTCGAGAAGGGCATGGAGGGCTACGGCGTGTCGAAGAAGCTCGAGAAGATGGGCTGGCACGCCTCCGACACGGCCGAGCTCGCGTTCCAGGACGTGTTCGTGCCCGAGGAGAACCTGCTCGGCGAGGAGAACAAGGGCTTCTACCTGATCATGGCCAACTTCCAGTGGGAGCGGCTGCTGATGGCGCTGGGCTCGGTCGGCTCGATGCAGCAGGTGCTGAACAGGACGATCTCCTACGCGACCGAGCGGGAGGCGTTCGGACGCCGTGTGGCGGGCTTCCAGGCGATCCGCCACAAGCTGGCCGAGATGGCGCTCAAGCTCGAGACCGGCCGCGCGGTGACCTACAATGCGCTGCGCCTCTTTCACGAGGGCCATGACGCCATCCGTGAGGTCACGATGGCCAAGCTCGCCACCCAGCGGGCCGCCTTCGAGGTCGCAGACGACGCCGTCCAGATCCACGGCGGCGCCGGCTACATGACCGAGTACGAGGTCGAGCGTGCTGCGCGCGATACGCGGCTCGGGCCGATCGGCGGCGGCACCGACGAGATCATGAAGGAGATCCTGGCCAAGCAGATGGGCCTGTAGGCGTCATCATGCCCGGTTGACCGTGCGGATCGCGGTCACATCAGACCCCGGACTCAGAGGAGCGAACAACGTGGGAGTACTCGACGGTAAGGCCGCGATCGTGACCGGCTCGGCGCGCGGCATCGGCCGCGCGACTGCCGAGCTGCTGGCCGAGAACGGCGCCAAGGTGCTGATCAACGACCTCGACGGCGACGTGGCCGAGCAGACCTCGGGTGAGATCGGGGGGGAGACGGTGGCGTTCGCCGGCGACCTGACCAAGGACGGGGTAGCGGACAAGCTGGTGGATACCGCCGTCGAGGCCTTCGGACAGCTCGACATCGTGGTCAACAACGCCGGCTACACCTGGGACGGCCCCGTCCACAAGATGTCAGACGAGCAGTTCCAGGCCATGCTCGACATTCACAACGTGGTGCCCTTCCGCGTCCTGCGCGCCGCTGCGCCCCACCTGCGCGAGCCCGCAAAAGCCGAGCGCGAGGAGGGCAAGGAGGTGTTTCGCAAGGTCGTGAACGTCTCCTCGGTGTCGGGCACGATGGGCAACGCCGGGCAGGCCAACTACTCGTCGGGCAAGTCTGGCGTGGTCGGGCTGACCAAGACGCTTGCCAAGGAGTGGGGCCAGTTCAAGATCAACGTGAACGCCGTCGCCTTCGGCTTCATCGAGACGCGCCTGACGGCCTCCAAGGAGGAGTCGAACACGATGGAGATCGGCGGCCAGGAGATCCAGCTCGGAATCCCCGACCAGCTGCGCCAGATGGGAGCGATGCTGATCCCGATCGGGCGCCCGGGAACGCCGGAGGAGGCAGCGGGTGGCGTCTTCTTCCTGTGCTCACCGTGGTCGAACTTCGTGCACGGACAGGTGCTCAACGTGACCGGCGGACAGTTCACCGGCATGACCACCTGACCTGAAGCCACCCGCGATCTGGGCCGGGCCGAATGCGCCAACACCGCCGGCCGGGGTGATCCGGGCTCTGCCGGCTTGCGTCATATCCACCAGAAGGATCCACCAGAAGGCGAAGCCGCTATCGGCCCGCGCCCCTGCACACGACGTAAAGGAGTCATCCGCATGTCCGACTTGATCACGCTGGAAACCGTCGATGTCGACGGAGCGATCCGCGAGGCCCACGAAGAGGTCGCCGGCAGCACCCGCGCAGAGCTGTTTCGCAAGACCGCCATCGGCGGCGGCGCGATGATCGGCGGAGGCGTGCTGCTCAGCGGCTTCCCGGCGCTGGCCGAGGCCGGCAAGCCGTCCGTCAGGCAGGACGTCAACATCCTCAACTTCGCCTACACGCTCGAGCTGCTCGAGGCGGCGTTCTACAACGAGGCACTGAAGCGGGGCGCGCTCTCGGGCGA
>JBBSLY010000124.1:0-5161 GCA_038233455.1 Solirubrobacterales bacterium
CCAGCTCGATTCCCGCGGCCTCGGCGGCCTCCGCTGCCTCGGCGAGACCGTCGACGGCGTCGTGGTCGGTGAGCGCGAGCGTCGTGACCCCGGCCGCCGCGGCCGCCTCGACCACGCCGGCGGGCTCGAGGTCGCCGTCAGAGACGGTGGAGTGCGACTGGAGATCGATCACGCGCGACACCCTACCGGCGGGTAGCGCTCGAGCGGCGGCCTGCGCGGCCGATTCCTGCTAGAACTCCAAACCAATGCACCGCATGGCAGCGCAGACCCCTCTCACCGACGCCCCCCGGGGCGCTCGTCTGCGCGCCTGGTCGTATTGGCGATTTAGCTAGGCGTCCGGCCGCGGCAGGCCCCTGCCGCCGACCGAGGACAGTCCCGCCGGACGCCTCCCCGAGGCCTGCACTCAAGGCCACCGCAGCGCCAGATCCCCACCAATCTCTGAGACGCTCAAAGGACAGAAATGATGATCGTGATGAAAGAGGAGGCCACTCCGGACGAGATCCAGGCCGTGGCCCGACGCGTGGAGTCGGTCGGTGCGCGCGCTCATCTGGTGGTGGGCGAGCTGCAGACCGTGATCGGCGCCATCGGCGACCAGGCTCACGTCGCCGACCTGGAGCTCGAGGGTGCGCCCGGTGTCGACCATACCGTGCTGATCAGCCGCCCGTACAAGCTCGCGTCCAGCCAGTTCCGGCGTGGCGAGCGCACGGTCATCGATGTCGAGGGGAGAAGGATCGGCGGCGAGCACTTCGCGACGGTGGCCGGGCCGTGCACGGTGGAGTCGCGCGACGTGATGCTCGACGCCGCGCACGCGGTCTGTGACGCCGGCGCGCAGCTGCTGCGTGGCGGCGCCTACAAGCCGCGCACATCGCCCTACTCGTTCCAGGGACTGGGCGAGGAGGGCCTGCGCCTCCTGGCCGAGGCCAAGCAGGCGACCGGCATGCCGGTGGTGACCGAGGTGATGGACGTGCGCGACCTGGACGCGGTGCTCGAGGTGGCCGACGTGATCCAGCTCGGGGCGCGCAACATGCAGAACTACACCCTGCTCACAGAGCTCGGCCGGGCGGGCAGGCCGGTGATGATCAAGCGCGGCCTCTCGGCCACGCTCGACGAGCTGCTGATGGCGGCCGAGTACGTGCTCAAGGAGGGCAACGCCGACGTGATGCTCTGCGAGCGCGGCATCCGCACCTTCGAGACGGCCTACCGCTTTACGCTCGACCTGATGGCGATCCCGGTGCTGCGCGAGCTGACCCACCTGCCCGTGCTGGTCGATCCGAGCCACGCGGCGGGCCGGCGTGACCTGGTCGGCCCCCTGGCCCTGGCCGCCGCCGCCGCAGGGGCGGACGGGATCGTGGTGGAGGTGCATCCGGATCCCGACGCCGCGATCTGCGACGGGCCCCAACAGCTGCACACCGGGGACTTCGGCGAGCTGCTGCGCCGGGTCGAGCAGGTGGCGGAGATCGCGGGCAAGCGCGTGGCGAGCGCCGTCGGGTCGGTCTGAGAGGACGCGCCGTGGCCTGGACGCGCGAGCCCGAGACGCCGCACCTGTCGCCCGCCGCACGGCGGGTGAGCGATCGGCGGATCGCGCGAACGGTCGCGCTCGACCCCCCCGCCAGGGTGCGCGCACGGCTGCCGCTCTCCGACGCCCACGCCGGGGTGGTCACGCGGGCGCGAGCCGAGGTCGAGGCGATACTCGATCAGAGCGACGACCGGCTGATGGTGGTGGTGGGCCCGTGCAGCGTCCACGATCCGGCCGCCGCGCTCGAGTACGCGGGCAGGCTGGCGAAGACGGCGTCCGAGCTTGCGCAGGACCTGTGCGTGGTCATGCGCGTCTACTTCGAGAAGCCGCGCACCACCACCGGCTGGAAGGGGCTGATCAACGACCCCGGCCTGGACGGCTCGGGTGACGTGAACACCGGCCTGCAGCTTGCGCGGGAGCTGCTGCTCGAGGTGCTCGGGCTCGGCCTTGGGGTGGGTTGCGAGTTCCTCGACCCGATCACCCCGCAGTACATCTCCGACACCGTGGCCTGGGGAGCGATCGGCGCGCGCACCACCGAGAGCCAGATCCACCGCCAGCTCGGATCGGGCCTGTCGATGCCGGTCGGGTTCAAGAATCGCACCGACGGCAACGTCCAGGTGGCCGTGGACGCCGTGCGTGCGGCCGCGGCCACGCACGTATTCGCCGGGGTGGAGCCGAGCGGAAAGCCGGCGATCCTGCACACCCATGGCAACCCCGACTGCCACGTGATCCTGCGTGGCGGGCGCGACGGGCCCAACCACACGCCCGACGAGGTCACAGCCACCCTCTCCCGGCTGCGCGCCGCCGGCCTCGCGGAACGGCTGATCATCGACGCCTCGCATGACAACAGCGGCAAGGACGCCTCCCGCCAACCCACCGTGGCGGCCGAGGTGGGCGCCCAGGTGGCCGCGGGCAACCGCGCCATCATGGGGCTGATGCTGGAGTCGTTCCTCGTCTTGGGCCGCCAGGACCTCGGCACCGGCGACCCGCTCGTCTACGGCCAGTCGATCACCGACGCCTGCCTGGACTGGGAGGCGACGGCGGAGGTGCTGGAGGGGCTGGCCGCCGCGGCCCGCGAGCGCCGCGCGCGGGGATGAGGGCCCCGGGGTCGCGACCGTGAGGATCGCTGTCCTCGGCGTGGGCCTGATCGGGGGATCGGTCGGCCTTGCTGCCGCTCAGCACGTTCCGGACGCGGAGGTGGTCGGCTTCGGCCGCTCCCCGGAACACCTCGACCGCGCGCTCGAGCTCGGCGCCATCCAGCGGGTGGCGGGGTCGCTCGAGCAGGCCCTGGAGGACGCGGCCGCATGTTTTTGTTGCGCCCCGGTGGGTGCGTTGCCGGAGCAGGTCGCAGCCGCGCTCGAAGCCGCGCCGGCGGATTGCGTGGTCACCGACGTCGGTTCGGTCAAGCGAGACCTCGTGGAGGGCTTCGACGACGAGCGCTTCGTCGGCGGGCACCCGATCGCAGGAGCGGAGACGGCCGGCGTCGAGCACGCCCGCGCGGACCTCTTCGGAGGGGCCGTCTGGTACCTGACCCCGGCCGAAGCCTCCTCGGGCATCCTCTACGAGCGCCTGCACCGGCTGGTGGTCGCGCTGGGCGCCCGTCCCGCGGCGATTGACGCGGGCGCGCATGACCGCCTGATGGCCGCGGTCAGCCACCTGCCGCACGTTATGGCCAACGCCCTGGTCTCACAGGCGGCCGGCCGCGGGGACCTTCCGCGCGTCGGGCCGAGCTTTCGCGACGCCACGCGGGTGGCCGGGGCCAACTCGTCCATCTGGACCGACATCTACGTCGCCAACCGCGACGCGATCGCCGACGAGGCCGAGGCCGCCGCCGAGCGCCTGCAAGGTGCCGCGGAGGTGATCCGCAGGGGCGATGCCGAGGAGATCGCGGCATGGAACGACGCCGCCGGGGAGGACCGCCGGCTGCTGCTCGAGGCCGAGGGGAGCGCCGGCGCCGTTTCAGAGCTGCGCCTCACCGTGCCCAACCGCCCCGGTATCGTCGCCCAGGTGGCCCTGGCTCTCGGCAAAGCCGGCGTGAACATCGTCGACCTGGCGCTTGCCCCTGCCGCGGACATGCGCTCGGGCGCGATCACGCTCTGGATAGCCGGTGACGAGCAGGCCGCCCGCGCCCGGGAGCTGATCGACGAACTGGGCTTTCCGGTCGCCGGCGCGTGAGCCCGGCCCGCTTCGAGCCCTCGGGACCGCTGCGCGGGCGCTACCGGCCACCTGCCGACAAATCGATCTCCCACCGAGCTGCCCTCTTCGGCGCGATGTGCGACGAGCCGGTGGCGGTCCGCAACTTCCTCGACTCGGCCGACACTCGGTCGACCCTGGACGCCCTGCTCGTGCTGGGGGCGGCGATCGAGGAGGAGACCCTGCCCGGCGCCCTGGTGATCCGCGGAGTAGGCCTGCACACCGCCCTGGAGGCCACCGGCGGGCGGCTCGACGTGGGCAACTCCGGCACCCTGCTGAGGATGCTGCCCGGGTGGCTTGCGGGCCAGGCGGGCGGCGAGTGGGTGCTCGACGGCGACGAGTCGATTCGCCGGCGCCCGGTCGACCGGGTGGTCGAGCCGCTGGCGAGGATGGGGGCTCGGACCGAGGCCCGCGAGGGACGATTCGCCCCGCTCAAGGTGAGCGGGACCGACCTGCAGGGCATCGACTACGAGCTGCCGGTGGCCAGCGCCCAGGTGAAGTCGTGCGTGCTGATCGCCGGCATGCTGGCTGACGGGAGCACCTCGATCACCGAGCGCACCCACAGCCGCGATCACACCGAACGCATCCTGCGCCGCTCGCGGGTGCCATTCGAGCGCGAGGGGCTGACGGCCACCGTCTCCGCCACCGACGAGCTCGAGCTCGACGAGATCGTCGTGCCGGGCGATCCATCCTCTGCCGCCTTCATGGTGGCGGCGGCCTGCCTGGTCCCGCACTCGCGCGTGGTGATCGAGGGGGTCGGCCTCAACTGGACCCGGACCGGCTTCATCCGCATAGCACAGCGGATGGGCGCGGTCATTCTGGGCGACCTCGAGCCGCCGGGAACCTTCGCCGACGACGAGCCCGTGGGCGAGCTGGATGTGGCCCACTCCCCCCTTGAGGGCACCGACGTGGGCGCCGACGAGGTGCCCACGGCGATCGACGAGCTGACGCTCGTGGCTCTGCTCGGCGCGTTCGCCGACGGAGAGACGGTGGTAACCAGCGCGCAGGAGCTGCGCCACAAGGAGTCCGACCGGATCGCGGCGGTGGTCGAGGGGCTGTCGGCCATCGGCGCGGACATCGAGGACACCGGCAACGGCTTCACCGTGCGCGGGGACGGCGGACCGCTCGAGGGTGGCAAGCTCGATGCGCGGGGCGACCACCGGTTGGCGATGCTCGGCGCGGTGGCGGGCCTGGCCTGCGAGCGCGGGGTCGAGGTGGTTGGGATGGAGGCGGCGGGCGTCTCCTACCCCGCCTTCGAGCAGGACCTGGCCGCGCTCCTGGGTTGACGGCAGCCGTCGCCGACCGGTGTTTCGCGGGCACCGGCGCCAGGCGTCGCGAGTAGCCTCGGCTGCATGGTCGTGGCGATCGACGGGCCCGCAGGGGCGGGCAAGAGCACGGTGGCGCGCGCCGTTGCGCAGGCGCTCGGCTTCACCTACCTGGACTCCGGCGCCA
>JBBSLY010000125.1:0-5086 GCA_038233455.1 Solirubrobacterales bacterium
CGAACATCGAGGGCAGCCCCCTGTTCCACGTGATCAGCGGCAACCTCGGCTACCAGGGCGAGCACCACCTCTACCCCGACATGCCGAGCACCCGCTACGCCGAGATCGCCCCGCGCGTGAAGGAGTTGTGCGAGCGCTACGAGCTGCCCTACAACACGGGGCCGTTCCTGTCTCAGCTCGGTGCGGTGCAGCGCACGATCCTGCGGCTCGCCTTCCCGGGCGGCGCTCCGCGTGACAAGCCCGGCCCCTACCGCGGCGGCGACGGCGCGGCCGCGGCGACCAACGGGCGGCGAAACGGCGCTGCCGCGGGCGAGGACGGGTCGGGACCCGAGCAGTCGAGCGAGGGCGTGCGGGTGTCGATGCCGGACGAAGAGGACTGAGGTCCGGCGCCCCGGGACTCCGGCGCGCGCGGCCGCGGAGCGCCCGGGGACTCCGGCGTCCGCGCGGCGCGCGGCTTGGGGGGTCGGCCCCAACCGGGGGTGCGGCCCCCGCCTCAGGCGGCGGCGAGCGCGGCCACGCGGTCGGCGATCGCCGGCGCCTGATCTTCCTGGAGGAAGTGCTTCGCCGGCACGCGCGAGATCTCCGCGAGCCCCGTGGCGCGCCGTGCCTGCTCGCCCTGCACATCGATCTTCAGAGCGGGGTCGCGATCCCCCCAGACGATCTGGACGCGGTAAGGCACGTCGCGGACAGTGCTCTCGTACAGGACCCGCTTGGCCGGGGTGCGCTCGAACCCGCGCATGATGCGCAGGAAGGCGGCGCCCCGGTCGACGCGTTTGAGCAGATCCACATAGGCGTCGAGCTCGGCGCTCTGCACCGCGCGCATGTCGGCGACCCCCTGCAGGCGCATGAGCAGCCTGAAGGCCGGCTTGGTGAGCGTGCGCAGATAGACCTCGCCGATCCCGCGCCGGGCGAACGGCTCCATCGACCACGGTCGCGTGAAGGTGTCGACCTCGATCAGCGTGTTGAGGATCGTCAGCGATGCGATCCGGTGGGGCATCGTCGCCGCCAACTCGAAGCCCACCGGCCCGCCGAGGTCGTGCACGACGAGGTGAAAGCGCTCCAGATCGAGTGCGTCGACGGCCGCCACGCTGAAGCGTCCCAAGCCCGTCCACGTGTAGTCGAAGTCGGGCGGGCGCTCAGCCAGGCCGAGCCCTGGGAGGTCGAAGGCGATGCCCCGCAGCCCGCGCTCGGCCAGGCCCGCGATCACCTTGCGATAGAGGAACGAGGACGTCGGTACCCCGTGCATGCAGACCACCGGGTCGCCCGCGCCCTGCTCGCGCACGAAGCTCTTCACTCCGCCGGCCTCGAAGGTGCGCCCGGCGCGGCGGTGACTTTCGATCACTCCGGCAGCGTCCACGGGCACACCATATCCCTGGGGCTAGGGTGTGGGTATGCCCACGCCCCCCTCCACCCGCAGCGTCAAGATCGACGGCGACGAGCGGGGCGGATGGTCCTCGGACCGCCCACGGCGCGACGGGGCGCCGCCGCCTCCGCCCGGCCTGGCCGTCCGCGGCCGCGTCCTGAGGCCCACCGACGAGCTGCGCTACTCGCCCGGCAGCCTGCTGGTGGTCGTGTCCGGGGCCGCCGAGGATCGCGACGAGTTCGTCACGCGCGTGGTCGAGGACCGTTCCTCGGTGCTCTCGCTCGACAAGGTCCGCGGGCTGCTCGCCGGTCGGGTGCCCGACGAACAGGTCGAGGACCGAGCGGCAGAGCTACTCGATGCCGCGGTCGCAAAGCGCCTCGAAGCGGGCGAGACCGTCGTGGTGCCGGTTGCGGGGGTGACCGCGGAGGAACGCGAGCACTACGTGCGCATGGCTCAGCCCCACCGGCGCCCGTGTCACCTGATCCTGATAGAGGTCTCGCCCGACCGCATCGCCGACGAGGACGCGCCGGCCGCGCTGAACAAGCTGCGCACCGACCTCGATGCCGGCCGGCTCGGTGCCGAGGGCTTCAACACCTCGCTGCGGCTCGGCGGATCGTCGATCGGCGAGCTCAAGCGAATCGCGTTTCGGCCCGCACCCCGCGACGACTGACCTGGTGCACTACGAGGGCGCGGGCACCCAACCCGCCGGGAACGCTCCGCTCGGAACCTCACCGGGGTAATCGGGAAACAGCCGGCGTGCGATCTCGGCGGCCGGGCGGCCCTCGATCAGCGGGTGCAGGTCGGTGACCGTGAGCAGCACCCGCACGGTTGCGCCGATCTGGAAGTCGGCCGCGTTCGGCTCGTCGCCGCCGAGCACGCCCTCAGAGGCCAGGGAGTCCACGTGGTCGATCTTCTCCGGCAGCCCCGCCAGGTCGTCCGCCAGCCGCTCGGCGGTGATCCCGTGGTACTTCCAGGACGCGTGGACGTAGGACATCGCGAAGTCGGTGCCGGGCGGGTCGAGCGGGCCCTGCCCGCCAAAGGTCCCCATCGCCTCCGGGCGGAAGTGCATTGCGCCCCAGGGCAGGCGCCGACCGAGGTCCTGGAGCTCCTCGTCGCCCCAGCGTTCGGCCTCACGCACCGCGTCGGCGCTCGGGTCGGGGTAGAGCGGGGGGTTGGGCTCGAGCTCCTCGAGGCGCGCGAGGATCGGTCGGGAGCCGTGCACGGGCTCGTCGCCGACCAGCAGCCCCGGCACGGTGGTCTTGCCCTCACCGTAGATCGCGGCCATCTCCTTCACGTGGGCGCCGGGTGTGAGCTCCACCCTCTCGTATTCGAGGCCCTTGCGCGCCAGCGCTGCCTCGGCGGTCATGCACGGGTGCGACGGAGGCAGGACGTGCAACGTGAGGGCGGGCGAGGAGGACATGCCGCCCACCCTAGGCGATCCCTTTAGGATCGCGCCAATGGACGCTCCCCCCAAGACAGAGCGACGGCTGCGCGAGCGCCAAGCCGAGCTGGAGGAGCAGCTGGGCGAGTTGACGGCGACACCCGAGCGCGGCAGCGGGGTGAGCTTCGGAAAGCGCGTGGGAGACGGGACGATCGAGGCCGTCAGCCGCCTCAGCGAGGTCAGCGTGGCGGACAACCTCCAGGCCTCCGCCGCGCGCGTTCAGCGAGCGCTCGACAAGCTCGCGGACGGCAGCTACGGCGAGTGCGACGTGTGTGGCGCCGCCATTCCCGAAGCCCGGCTCGAGGCTGCGCCCGAGAGCGTGCTCTGCATCGAGCACGCCCGCTCGCGGCGCGCGCCCGCTCGGTAGCCACTCGAGCTAGCGTCGCCCTTGCCCGCTCGGACCGTCCAGCGCGGCGCAGGCGGTCGTGGGCGCGAGTATGCAGACCCTCTGTACGACGCCCCGTTGCAGCAGCTCGTGGGCGGCGCGCAGGCCGAAGGTCGTCTTGCCGGCGGCGGGAGTCGCCGAGAGCAGGAAGCTCTCCGAGTCGGCGTCGCGCAGGCGGTCGAGCGCCGACTGCTGCCAGGCCCGCAGCGGCCGTGAGGACGGCCAGGGGGCCGGGGCGGTGGAGGGTGGGCTGCTGGTGAGGGCCTCCATGCGGGGCGGGAAGATAGGCCCCCGGGGGGTCGGAAGAGATCGTGTGAGCCGCCGGCGCGTCGGGGAGCCCCGTGGCCGCCTGCCGGTGGTCCCTGTTGTCCCGCCAAAGGTCCCCGCGGCCGCATGTGTCATCGCCGCGCGACCGGGTAGCACTGCGGCGAGCGAGCGATCGGAGGATCTCATCCAGCACTGGTTCGCGGCATCCACAGAGGAGTTCACGCCGTCCGAGATGATCGAGCAGGCCAAGGCCGCCGAAGCGGCCGGCTTCGACGGGCTCGGTGTGTCCGATCACTTCGCTCCCTGGTTTCCGGACGGGCAGGCGTCGATGGCGTGGGTGCACCTGGCGGCCGCGGGACAGGTGACCACCAAGCCGCTCGGCACGGGGGTCACGCCGATCCTCCACCACTACCACCCGGGGGTGGTGGCGCATGCGTTCATGTCGCTGGAGGAGCTCTACCCGGGCCGCGTGTGGCTGGGCGTGGGCTCCGGGGAGTCGCTCAACGAGACGCCCCTGGGGCTCGACTGGCCCGAGCCGGGCGAGATGCTCGAGCGCTTCGAGGCCGGCGTGGCCGCGATCGACAAGCTCTTCGATGGCGAGACGGTGACGGTGGATGCGGGCTGGTTTCAGCTCAAGGAGGCCAAGCTCTACACGCGCGCGGCGTCGCGCCCCAAGCTCTACATGTCGGCATTCGGCCCCCAGGCGGCCGCGATCGCGGGCCGGTATGGCGACGGGCTGTGGACCCTCGGCGACCCCGAGGCCGTGCCCGAGATCCTCGATGCCTACCGCAAGGCCTGCGCCGACAGCGGCAAGGAGGAGGGCGAGATCATCCTCCAGTCGGGCATGGCCTGGGCCGACACCGACGAGGCGGCCCTCGACGGCGCCCGGCGCTGGAAGCCGACTCAGATGCCGGAGGTCTACCGCGACGACATCAACGATCCGGCCGAGATGCAACGCATGGCGGGCGAGCAGGTGACCGACGAGCAGTTCGCCGAGGAGGGCTTCCTGGTGGGCGCAGACCTCGACCGCCAGATCGAGCGCATCCGCGAGCTGGAGGGCCTGGGAGCCACCGTGATCTGCCTCCAACTGATCGGCCAGGCCGATCCGCTCGGCACGATCCGCGCCTACGGCGAGCGGGTGCTGCCCGAGCTGCGGGGCGGATAGGTGACGCACTTCGTTTGAGCAGGTGCGGGCGTGGGGTACCTAAAGCAGTGCAACCGGTCGGCGAGAGCGCGGGCCACGGAGAAGGGTGAGGACAGATGGCAGACGGCGGCTCAGAATCAGGCAAGTCCGGCAGCGGCAAGGGCTCCGAACTGGAGAAGAGCGAAGGCGGGGACTCCCCGCTCGAGTCCAGCCGTGGCGATACGAAGATCGCGGACACCGTGGTGACCAAGGTGGCGGGCATCGCCGCCCGCGAGGTGCCCGGCGTGTACGCCCTCGGCGGCGGGGCCAGCCGTGCGTTTGGCGCGATGACCAACGCGGTGGGCTTCGGTGACGAACGTTCCCAGGGCGTCGCGGTCGAGGTGGGCGAGAAGGAGGCGGCCGTCGAGCTGACGGTGGTGGTGGAGTACGGCGAGTCGATCCCCGAGGTCGCCAACGCGATCCGCGAGAACGTGATCAAGCGGATCG
>JBBSLY010000126.1:0-5084 GCA_038233455.1 Solirubrobacterales bacterium
CGCGCACGACGCGCATATGCTCGGCGAGCTCCCACGGCTCCTCGATGTGGCCGAACATCACGGTGACCGTGGACCGCAGGCCGGCGGCGTGGCTGGCCTCGATGATCTCGACCCAGCGCGCCACCGGCAGCTTGTTGGGGGAGATCCGCTGGCGCACTCCGTCGTCGAGCACCTCGGCGGCGGTGCCCGGGGTCGAGCCGAGACCGGCCTCGCGCAGGCGGTGAAAGACCTCGATCGGCGCGAGCCCCGACGTCTCGCACATGTGGTCCACCTCCATCGCCGAGTAGGCGTGCAGGTGCAGCTCGGGCGCCACCTGCCTGGCCAGGCGCAGCCAGCCCTCGTAGTCGGCGAGGCCCCAGTCGGGGTGGATGCCCGACTGCATGCACAGCTCGGTGGCCCCGAACGCGACGGCGTCCTCGACACGCCGCACGAACTCGTCGCGGTCGTGCTCGTAGGCGTCGGGCGAGCGGCGGCCCTGTCCGAAGCCGCAGAAGGCGCAGCCGACCACGCATACGTTCGACACGTTGATGTTGCGGTTCACGACGTAGGTCACCGTGTCGCCGGCCAGCTCGGCGCGCAGCTCGTCGGCGGCCTGGCGCATGTCCTCGATCGCCTCCGGGCGCGACTCGGCGAACAGCGCCGTGATCTCCTCGGGCTCCAGTCGTGCCCCCTCGCGCGCACGCTCGATCGCGGCCGGCACGAGCTCTGCGCGGATCGCCCGTTCGCTGCGCCGCCCCGAGCCGCGCCGCGGGATGAAGCTCCAGTAGCGGGCCTTGATCACGTCGAGCACTCCCTGCTCGAGCCACTCCGGGCCCATGTACTGCGGGTAGACACACAGGCGCTCGGTGAGCGCGTGGCCGCGAGCCTGCAGCTCCTGGCGCATCCGGTGGGGGGAGGGAAACGGGTGCTCGGGCGAGATGTGATCGCCGTTGGCCGACAGCCCGCCCAGGTCGGTGGCCCCCTCATCCGCGAGCGCCAGCCACCAGTCGGACAGGTTGGGCGGTATCTGGACGCCCACGTCGGGCATCAGGCGGCGGCATTCACGCACCAGCTGACGCATCTCGTCGAGGGTGACCTCGTCGCCCCAGGCCGGCATCGGCGCGGCCTCACCATGCGCGTCCGAGTGTTGAGCCTCGTCGGCGATGGTCGCGGGTTCGGCGCCGTAGTAGCGCGGGTGCGCGACGAAGTTCTGGAGTATCACCTCCTGGAGATGGCCGTACTCGCCATGCACGGCCGCCAGGGCCTCCAGCGCCCCCACGCGCTCCGCCGGCGTCTCCCCGATGCCGACGAGGATCCCGCTGGTGAATGGGATGCTGAGCTCGCCGGCGGCGCGGATGGTCTCCAGGCGCCGCGCGGGGTGCTTGGTGGGAGAGCCGCGGTGAGCTTCGAGATCGGGGTTGATCGACTCCAACATCAGTCCCTGGGAGGCGGTCACCTCGCGCAGCCGTGCCAGATCCTCGCGCGAGAGCACCCCCAGGTTCGTGTGGGGCAAGAGGCCGCGCTCGAGCGCGCGCTCGCAGGCCCAGACCACGTAGGCGGTGAAGTCCGCGTGGCCCCAGGCGCGCAGCCGCGACGCCACCTCGGGGTTGACCTCGGGCCGCTCGCCGGTGAGCACCAGTAGCTCCTTGGCATTGCGCCGGACGGCGTCGTCGAGCAGGCCCTCCACCTCGTCGGGCGCGTACAGGTGCGCGCGGTGGGTCGCGAACGCGCAGTACTTGCAATAGCATCGGCACGTCCGCGAAAGCGAGAGCGTGAAGTTGCGCGAGAAGGTGACCCTGCGCACGCCCGCAAGTCTACGGGGCGCCCGGTGGGCGGTTGGGGCACGCTGGGGCGGGTCTAGGTTGTGGCTATGCGTAACCTCATCGCGATCTGGCTCTCAGTCGCGGCTCTCGCGGCGGGCTGCGGCTCTGAGGGCTCGCCGGCCTCCGGCTCCGGCGAGCCGCGGCCGGTCACCCTGGCCCTCGACTTCCAGCCCAACGCCGTGCACGCCGGCATCTACACGGCCACCGCGGAGGGGCTCGACCGCGAGCGGGGCCTTGACATCACCGTGCGGGCTCCGTCGGCCTCCACCGATTCGCTCAAGCTGCTCGCCAGCGGGCGGGCCGACCTGGCAGTCGTCGACATCCACGACCTCGGCCTCGCCCGCGAGCGCGGGGCGGACATCGTGGGTGTGGGGGCGATCGTGCAGCGCCCGCTGGCTGCGGTGATCGCCACACCGGAGGTCCGCCGCCCGCGCGATCTCGAGGGCCGGCGGGTGGGCGTCACCGGCCTGCCGTCCGACGACGCCGTGCTCGACGCCGTGGTCGAAGCCGACGGCGGCGACCCGAGCGCGCTGCGCAGAACCACGATCGGCTTCACGGCCGTGCCAAGCCTCGTAGCCGGGCGGGTTGATGCGGTGGTCACCTTCTGGAACGCCGAAGGCGTGGCGCTGCGCGAGCGCGGCGTTCCCACGCGGGAGTTCCGGGTCGACGAGTTCGGAGCGCCGCGCTATCCGGAGCTGGTGCTTGCGACCACCGGCGCTACGTTGCGCGCCCGGCCCCGGCTGGTCGGTGACACCGTGCGGACGCTCACCGTGGGGACTCGAGAAGCGCTCGCAGACCTGCCGCGGGCCGCCGACCGGATCGCGGAGGCCTCCGACGCCGACCCGGCCTTGGTGGATTCGCAACTGAGGGCCGTAGCACCCGCGCTGCGACCGCCGCTTCGATTGAACCGGGTGGCGCTCCAGCGGTGGGCCCACTTCGACGCCCGTCAGGGCATCCTGGCCTCCGAGCCCGAGGTCGAAGACGCATTCCCGCGCCTCGGGTCCCGCTAGCCTCGCCGGTCCCTTGAGCGAAACACCGGGCTCCCACACCGACGACCTCCTGCGCAACGCGAAGCGCTACGCCCGTGTCTTCACCGCCAGCGAGCTGGAGGTGCGGCCCGCGCTCGGCCTCGCGATCGTGGCCTGCATGGACAGCCGCATCGACCTGTTCGCCCTGCTCGGGCTGCATCTCGGAGAGGCCCACATCATCCGCAACGCGGGCGGCCTGGTGACCGAGGACGTGTTGAGGTCGCTGCTGCTGTCCCAAGCGCTGCTCGACACACGCGAGATCGTGCTCGTCCAGCACACCGGCTGCGGCCTGCACGGCGAGGAGGGGCAACTGCGGCAGCGCATCGCCGGGGTCACCGGCTCCGAGCCGGTGTGGCCGTTGGGCGCATTCATGGACGTCGACGAGAGCGTGCGCAGCCAGCTCGCAATCCTGCGCGAGACCCCCTACCTGCTCGGTGGAGAGTCGGCCCGCGGCTTCGTCTATGAGGTCGAGAGCGGGCGCCTGCGCGAGGTCAGCTGAGGGCTCGCGAAGCGAGCCGACGGCGCACCGCCACCCCGGCGCCCAGGAGCACTGCCCCCGCGAGCAGAAGCAGGGCGAGCTGCAGGCCGGTGAAGGGCAGGCTGCCCGAGCCGTCGGTTGGGGTTGCGACCCCGGTCGGGGCCTGGCCCGCCCCGCCACCACCATCGCCATCGCCGCCGGGCCGCTTGCCGCGGCGGCGGTTCTTGCCCGAGGCACGAGCCGGCACCAGGGCGGCACGGATGTAGCTGACGTTGCCCGCGTCATCGACGGCGCGCACGGCGACGCTTCGCAACCCGGCTCCGCCCTTCGTCCTGACCGTCACCCGCTTGGCGGCTGCCGCGCCGGCTTGCCGGGTCGCGCCGGCCGCGCCGTTGGCGACCTTCAGTCGCTTGGCTGCCGTGAACGCCGCGCCCGAGCGGATGGGCTTGGCGGCACCAGCCACCTGGTAGCGCTTCGGGCGCCCGCAGCGCAGGTCATCCCCCGAGCCCGCGAAGTCGATCTGCAGGCCGCCGCCCGACCGGCGCACCTTCAGCGCACCCGGGCGCGAGGGCGGCCGCGCGTCGGTGCCGTAGTTGGCGGTGCCGAACTCGTCGTGGGCGAAGGTCCACCACTGGTCGTTGGTGGTGGTCTCCCCCGCTGCGCACTCCGGCGCGCCGGTGGACCAGACGAACGACCACCCCTCGCGCGTAAACGCCATCACGTCGAGCTTGCCGTCGCCGTTCACGTCCCCCACGGTGGGAGTGGACTGCACCCAACCGCCGAGGAACTTGGGCCAGCCGGCCGGCTCGTTGCCCAGGGCCCCGTAGGCGTGCAGCTGATAGAGGCCGGTGCCGGTGAGCGCCTGCCGGCCGGCGCCCGAGCCGTTGACCTTGGCGATCACGGGCTGGGAGAGCAGCTGGAAGTCGTCGGTGGCGACCGGAAAGCCGGGGAGGTAGGCGCCGTTGCGAGGGTCGCTCGACTCCCTGGCCAGCGACCATGCCTGCAGGGTGTGGTTGAAGGGCAGGTTCTGATTGACGGCCAGCAGGTTTGCCGCGCCGTTCAGTGAGAGCCCGCCCTTGAACACCGAGGGCGGGTCGGAGTCCGACAGGCGCCCGATCGCCGGGTAGTCGGCCAGGTTGAGCTGCAGCGTCTGATCGACCACGCTCGACGCCGGGCCGGGAAGGTTCTGGTAGGTCTTGATCGTCTCCCCCCCGCCGTCGACCAGCTTGGCCGGGCCGGTCGCGGCCGACACCGACACCTCGTCGCGCCCGTCGCCGTCGAGGTCGACCACCGCCGCGTCGTGGCTGGGAAGGACAAGCGGCAGCACATCGCCGGCGAGCACGCCGATGCCCACCGGCCAGCCCGCGACGGGCGAGCCGTCGCCGTTGAGCGCGTACACGGGATTCACGCCGGTCGCCGCCCCGATGAAGGTCGACTGGACGTCGTCAAGGTTGGGAAAGGAGTCGGGCGGGTCACCGTCGACGACCTCGTTGGTGGCGATCACGATCTCGGGCGTCTCGTCGCCGTCGAGCTCGGCGATCGCGGGGGAGGCCACGATCTCGGTGCCGTCCTCGGGCGCGCCCGAGTCGATGCGCTTCGGAAAGCCCGGCAGCAGCGCGCCGGTTCCACGCCAGGCGTAGACGTGCTGGTCGAGCGCTCCGGCCACGATGTCAAGCCTGCCGTCGCCATCGAGGTCGGCCAGGGCGGGCGAGCTGAAGAAGCCGCGCTTGATGTGCTTCTCGCGGGTGATGTTGCGCTGCTCGAAGTCCGGGCAGC
>JBBSLY010000127.1:0-4773 GCA_038233455.1 Solirubrobacterales bacterium
CGCCCGACACGACGGCGTCGAGGCGCCCCGGCTCGGGCTCTGAGAGTTGGAGGTCGAAGAGTTTCACGCGCGAGGGCGGATCCGCGGTCACCAAGGCGGTTGAACCCGAATGAGACCCTGTTGTACACCACCCGGCCCCTCATCGTCGGTCTCCGACTCAGATCCGAGTGATCCACCGCGCGGTGAGGCCCGCAAGGGTGGATAGAGGTCATTCTTCCGTTTCGCGGAAGAGGTTGATCCGACCGGAACCACATAGGAGGATTCATTCATGTCGAAGACCAGAACGCGGGAGCAGGGAGACGGCGAAGGCGCCGCTCTCGATCAGCTGGCCCGCGAGGACGCCGGGTCGCGCGCCCAGTTCCTGAAGATGGTTGGTGGTGCCGGCGCAGCCGGTGCGCTCGCGATCTTCGTTGCTGCGTGTGGCGATGACGAGGAAGAGGACACCGGAGGCGGCAACACCTCAGAGCCCCCCAAGGACTCGGGCGGCGACGCCAGTGCCAACAAGGGCGACATCGAGATCGTCAACTACGCGCTGACGCTCGAGTACCTCGAGTCGGCCTTCTACGAGCAGGTGCTGGATTCGGGCGTGATCAAGGACCCGAAGATCGGCGATGTGGCCAAGAGCATCAGCGAGGACGAGATGGCGCACGTCGAGGCGCTCACGGCGACGGTCAAGAAGCTGGGCGGCAAGCCCGCCAAGGCGCCGCAGACGGCGTTCGAGGACGTGATCGCCGGCGGACCGCAGATGATCCTGGAGACGGCCGCTTCGGTCGAGAACCTGGGCGCGTCCGCCTACCTCGGCCAAGCGGGCAGGATCAAGAACAAGGAGATCCTGGCCGCGGCGCTGTCGATCCACACCAACGAGGGCCGTCACGCGGCTGTCCTCAACCAGGTGGTCGGCAAGTCCATCGTCCCCGACGGCGCGTTCGCCAAGCCCGCGGGGATGCAAGAGGTCCTGAAGGCTGTGCAACCCTTCATCAAGGGCTGAGCGGCCGGACTTGCGAAAGGAGATTGTTATGTCGAAGACGATGACTCAGCCCGAGCTGGCTGCCATCGAAGTGAAGGGAATGACCCGCGAGGCGTTCATCATGCGCGGGGCGATCGCGGCCGGGGGCGTCTACGGACTGTCCACCGTCGGGCCGTTCGTCGGCCAGGCGTTGGCTCAGAATGGCGGCGGCGACGTCGACATCCTGAACTTCGCCCTCACGCTCGAGTACCTCGAGGGCGCGTTCTACACGATGGCCGTGAAGCAGACCAAGGGACTGTCCGGCGATGCGAAGAAGATCGCCACCACGCTCCGCGACAACGAGCTGGAGCACGTGGACGCCCTGACAGCCACGATCAAGGACCTCGGCGGCAAGCCCGTCAAGGCCCCCGGCGTGGACTTTGGGGACGCCTTCTCGAGCCAGGACGCGTTCCTGGAGCTCGCGCAGACGTTCGAGGATCTCGGCGTGGGCGCCTACAACGGCGCCGGCCCGATGATCGAGTCGGACGACGTGCTCGCCGCCGCCGGCTCGATCGTGCAGGTGGAGGGCCGCCACGCCGGCGTCATCCGCCTTCTGCGCGGCGAGCGGATCGCCCCCGGGCCGTTCGACAAGGGCCTCGAGATGCAGGAGGTCCTGGACGCGGCGCAGCCGTTCATCAAGGCGTAGCCGCGCACAGCGCAGACTGCAGTTTCGGCCGGGTCGCCCGCCTTCCTCTGATCGGGGGAGGGTAGGCGGCCCGGCCGTTTGCGTTCTGGGGCTTGGGGCCGTGCCCGTTAGGCGTCACGGCCGCGGACGACCGCTGCGCGGTAGGCGACCTGAAGCAAGTCGGATACTCCGAGCGCGGACAGGATCGAGGCCACGAGCCGCGTCTCGCGGGGGGCGGTGACGAGGCCGACGGTCAGGGCGCTTATCACCCACATCCCGAGGCAGTAGGGACAGGTCAGCAGCTCCCCGAGGGCCGCCTGCGGGCCCGATCCCCTGGGGCGCTCATCCACCTCTCCGGGGGCGTCGGCCTTGCCCTGATAGGCGGTGAACGGCGCCCTGACCGGAGCCGCCACCTTCTCCTTGGCGATCATCCGGCCGAGCTTGAAGGAGGCGCCAGAGAGCAGCGCCAGATCCCGGGCGTCGATGCGCTCGGGGAGCCCCCCGTCTGAGCGCCGGCGGGCGAATAGAAACGCCGCAAACGAGGCGGCAAAGCCGGACGACAGGAGCAGCCGCGAGCCAAGGGGAGGACGATCCCCTTCGGGCGCATAGCCGTCCCACGGCCCGCTGGTGGATGGCTTCTGGGCTGCCTCGGCCGCGCTCACCGCTTTGAGACTACTGTCCCCCTTTTCGCAACCGACAACGGGGGAGCCGCCGATGGCAGCCGAATCCAGTCAGGGAATCCTCAGCGAGGACATGTCCGCCGACCGCGAGCGGATCGTGGAGATGCTGAAGAAGTCGTACTTCATGGAGCTCGAGACGGTCATGAGCTACATCGCCAACTCGGTCAACCCCGACGGGTTGCTCGCCCGCGAGATCACCGAGAGCCTCGCGGTCGACATCCAGGAGGAACTGGGGCACGCGCAGCAGTTCGCCGCGCGCATCAAGGAGCTGTACGGGGTCGTGCCCGGCTCGCAGGAGTTCGTGGCCGAGCAGAGCTTCCTACAGCCCCCCGACGACCAGCTGGACATCGAGCACGTGGTCAAGGGCGTGATCGCTGCCGAGTCCGGCGCGATCGAGCACTACAACTCCGTGATCGAGTTCGCCGCCGACTGCGACCCCGTGACCGAGGACATGGTGATCGCCATCCTGCGCGACGAGGAGGGCCACCGGCGGCTGTTCGAGGGGTTCCTGCGCGAGATCGAGCGAAGCCGTGGGGCGGGCGACAGCTGACCGGTCGACGCTAGCCGGCGTTGTCCGGATTGCCCGTGGCCTCGCCCGGGTCGTCCGGCACGCCCGCGCCTCCGCCCGAATCGCGCCCGGGATCGTGCGGCCCGGCGGCGCCGGGCTCGGTGTCGTCGGTCGCCTCGGGAGGCGCTTGCTCGCGGGGCTGGTCTGACTCGTCCGCGTCCTTCGAGTGCTTGGGGTTTCGCTCCATTGGTGCACGCTACCCCTTGCGGCTTCGCCCAAACGGCGTGTCCTCGAGGTCGGCGAGCAGGTCCTCGAGCGACTCGTAGACCGCTTCGGCCCCGGCCTCGGTCAGCTCCTCGCGCGAGAAGCCGCCGGTCAGCAACGCCAAGCTCGCCACGCCCGCTCTGCCGGCGGCCTCGCAGTCGTAGGTCGAGTCGCCGAGCATCACCGCGCCCTCGGATCCCTCGCCCTTCTCCAGCGCGGCCCTGACCAGGTCAGGATGGGGCTTCGTGTTCTCCACGTCGTCGGAGACGGTCCATGCGTCGGCCAGGTCGCGGGCCTCGAGCAGGTCGAGGTAGTGGTCCACCTCGTCCTCCTTGGCGGAGCTCGCCATCACCACCGAGTGCCCCTCCTCCTTGAGCCGCGCGATCAGGTCGCGGGCGCCCGGGAGGGGCCGAACCTCGTCGATGAGCTGCATGTAGCGCTCCTTCTCGCTCGCCCGCGCCTCGTCGCCGTGGTCGCGCTCCCAGTCCTCGCCCGCCAGCGCCGGCACGAGCTGATCGCCCCCCATTCCGATGCTGCGGTGTATGCGCCAGACCGGCACGTGCAGCCCGTGGGAGCTCAGGGCGCGATACCAGGCGATCGCGTGGTGATAGTTGGTGTCCACGAGGGTGCCGTCTATGTCGAGGATCGCGGTGAGCGCCATCACGACGGGCTACCCGCCCCGGCGCGCCGGGAAACTGCGAGGGGTGATCCGACCGCTGGCTCAGGCGACCTTCGCCACCGCGGGCGAGGCGCGATCGCCCTCGAGCAGGTCCAGCACCGCCTCCTCCACCGAGCGGTGCAGGGTCGGCCAGTCGCCGGGCTCGGCGGCCAGCTCGGTCAGGACGCCGCCGATGGTCAGCCCGCCGTCGTAGCGGTCGAACACCCGCGGGTCGATGTACGAGGCCCGGCAGACGGCGGGAGTGTTGCCGAGGTGGTGGGCGACCTCGTCCACCGCGCGCTTGATCGCCCGCTTGCGAGCCGTCTTGGTGCCCTGTGCGACCGGTCCCGACACCGCCAGTCCGAGCGCCGCCAGCACCGTGGCGTTCCAGGTGCGGAAGTCCTTCGCCGAGAAGTCTCCGCCGGCGGCATGCTTGAGGTATTCGTTGATGTCGGTCGACTTCACGTCGACCCACCGCCGGCTCTGCTTGTAGGCGAGCAGCTCGGGACCCCCGCCACGGCGGCGCTTGAGGGCGGCGACCAGGTCGTGCACGTCTGGGTCGATCAGCTGCTGGACGCGCCGGATGCCGCCCTTCGCGTCGTAATCGAAGGTCACCCTGCCTTCGCTGACCGATACGTGGTCCTTGCGGATCGTGGCCAGCCCGTAGGTCTCGTTCTGCTCGGCGTAGCCCTCCGAGCCGATCCGGAAGAAGCCGCGGTCGAGCAGGCGCACAGCACCGCCCAGCACGTGCTCGGGCGAGAGGTCGCCGCGCTCGAGGTCGGCTTCGACTCGCTCGCGCACGGCGGGCAGGGCGCGGGCGAAGTCCACCATCGCGTCGAACTTGCGGGCGTCACGCCGTTCGCGCCAGCGATCGTGGTAGCGGTACTGCTTGCGCCCGGCGGCGTCGGTGCCGGTGGCCTGGATGTGGCCCATGGGCAGCGGGCAGATCCAGACGTCCTCCCACGCGGGCGGTATCGCGAGTGCTCGAATGCGCTCGAGCACCTCCTCTTCGGTCACGGCCCGGCCCCCGTC
>JBBSLY010000128.1:0-4764 GCA_038233455.1 Solirubrobacterales bacterium
GATTGTGGCGATCGACGGCCTGCTGAATGCCGATCGCACATCCGGCGGCGTCGATGCTGCTGCCGAACGCGACCATCAGTCCGTCGCCCAGCGTCTTGACTTCGTTTCCGGCGTGACTGAGCGCCACGTCGCGCAGCAGCCCGAAGTGGACGCGGCGCAGGCGTTCCGCCTGCTCGTCGCCCAACTCCTCGAGCAGCTTGGTCGAGCCGACCAGATCGGAGAAGAGCAGTGTCACCGTGCCCGACGCGGGCGCGCGCGGCGCCACCGCCGCCCCGGCGAATGCCTGCGCCTGCTCAACCGCAGGCTCAGCTTGGGCATCCGTGTCCCGGAGCTCATCCACGAGCGCGCGGGTGGCCGGCGACGGGGCGATCCGAAGCTCCGTTCTCAGCCGCTCGGCGTAGCGGGTGTACGCGGCGACCGCCGCAGCCCGGTCCCCGCTCTGCGCCAGCCGGCGGATCAACGCGCGCTGCCCCTCCTCGGCGAGCGGATCGAGCGCGACGATCCGCCTGGTATGAGCGACGGCCGCTGCGCCATCGCCCGCCGCCTCAGCCTCAGAGGCGAGCCGGTCCAGTACCCCGGCGACACGTTCGCGCCACTCGTCGCGCGCGGCGAGCACCCAGTCGTCGTCCAGCCCCGAGAGGAGGTCCCCGCGCCAGAGCTCGAATGCCTCCTGCAGCCGGCCGTCGCCGGCGAGCCGCTCGAACGCCATGGCGTCGGTCCAGACGTCGTCCGCCAGGCCCACGTGTTCCCGCGTCGCGACCAGGTAGCGGTCGGCGTCCGGGCCGAGCGATCGCCGCAGTCCCGACAGCGCACTACGGAGGCTCGTGCGGGCGCTCTCGTCGAGCACGTCGGGCCAGAAGCGCGCCGCGAGCTGCGAACGAGCGTGCCGGCGGCCATCCAGCGCGAGCATCGCAAGCAGCGAGCGCGCACGGCGACTCGCGGGCGGGTCCACAGGGGACCCATCGAGCTCGAGCTCGAGCTCACCGAGCACGCGGACGCAGAGCATTGACGAAGCCTAGGCGCCT
This sequence comes from Solirubrobacterales bacterium, assembly GCA_038233455.1. Taxonomy (GTDB): domain Bacteria; phylum Actinomycetota; class Thermoleophilia; order Solirubrobacterales; family Thermoleophilaceae; genus JAAYBF01. The sequence continues at coordinate 1,026 of JBBSLY010000128.1, forward strand.
GCACGCAGGAATCACGCTGGGTTCGCGCGCGCCCCACGCTGCGGTGAGAGAGTGAGACCCATCAGAGCCTCGAGCAAGGGGACGACATGAGCGTGATTGAGCAGATCGTCAGCAGGCGCGCCGACGGGCGCGAGCAGACCCGGGCGCGCTACCCGGACAAGGAGGGCCACATCGAGCGCGACGGCGTGCGCGTTTTCTACGAGGTCTACGGCGATGGAGAGCCGACGATCCTGCTCTGTCCGACGTGGACCCTCGCGCATTCGCGGATCTGGAAGATGCAGATCCCGTACCTGGCCCGCCATCACCGCGTCGTCGTCTTCGACCCGCGCGGAAACGGAAAGAGCGACCGCCCGCGGCACTTGGAGGCTTATGCGGAGTCCGAGTTCGCGCAGGACGCCCTCGACGTCATGGACGCGACCGGCACCGAGCGCGCGGTGATCGTGGGCCTCTCGCGCGGTGCGCAGCGCGCCCTGCTGGTCGCCGCTGAGCATCCCGAGCGGGTGAGCGGCGTCGTGTTTGTCGGTCCGTGGTTTCCCGCCAGCCGCTCTCTCAGTGCGCTCCGCTACCGGGTCATGGTCCATCCGCGGATGCGCCCGCTGTTCATGCGCAAGCCGATCACGACGAGGAGCTGGGCGGGGTTCAACGCCGTCCACATTCGGCGCGACTTCCGGGCCTTCGTCGAGTGGTTCGCCGGGATGTGTACGAACGAGGCACACACCACCAAGGTCTTCGACGACATCGTCGGATGGGGGCTCGAGACGGACCCCGAGTCGTTGATCTACTCGATCGTCGCCGACGCCGCCGCGCCGGTCACCCGTCGCGACCAGCTCGCGCTCGCCAGGCGCGTGCGCTGCCCCGTGCTCGTCATCAGCGGCACCAAGGACCGCGTGACGAGCTTGGCCGACGCCAAGGTGCTCGCGAACGCCACTGGCGGCCGGCTGTTGGCGATCGAGGGTGGCGACCACGTCCCGGAAGGGCGTCACCCCGTCGAGGTCAACCTCGCGATCCGCGAGTTCGTCGACCCCTCCTTCCGCCGGGACCCCACCGTCCACCGATCCGACGGCCGTCGCCGCGCGCTGTTCGTCTCCTCGCCGATCGGGCTGGGCCACGCGCGGCGCGACCTTGCCATCGCTCGCGAGCTGCGCACCCTGGTTCCCGACCTGCAGGTCGATTGGCTCGCCCAGCACCCGGTCACCCGAGTGCTCGAGGCGGAGGGCGAGCGCATCCACCCCGCCAGCGAGCACCTGGCCAGCGAGTCGCACCACATCGAGTCGGAGTCGGCCGAGCACGACCTCCACTGCTTCCACGCCTTCCGGCGCATGGACGAGATCCTCACCGCGAACTTCATGCTCTTCGATGACATCGTGCGCGACGAGCGCTACGACCTGTGGATCGGCGACGAGGCCTGGGAGCTCGACTACCACCTGCACGAGAACCCCGCCCGCAAGCGAGCGCCGTTCGCCTGGCTCACGGACTTCGTGGGCTGGCTGCCGATGCCCGATGGCGGCGAGCGCGAGGCCTTCGTCGCGGCCGACTACAACGCCGAGATGGTCGAGCACGTCCGCGACCATCCCGAGATCCGCGACCGAGCGATCTTCGTCGGCAACCCCGAAGACGTCGTGGGCGACCCGCTGGGCCCCGACCTTCCGTTGATCCGCGACTGGACCGAGCGCAACTTCGACTTCGCTGGCTACGTCACCGGATTTGACCAGGAGGAGCTCCGCGACCGCGAGCGCCTACGGGCGGAGCTCGGCTACGCGCCGGACGAACGTGTCTGCCTGGTGACCGTGGGCGGCTCCGGCGTAGGGGCCCACCTGCTGCGGCGGATCATGGCCGCCTTCCCCGACGCAAAGGAGCTCGTGCCCGAGCTGCGGATGATCGTAGTGGCGGGCCCGCGCATCGACCCGGCGTCCCTGTCCCCCGCCAACGGCCTCGAGGTCCGCCCCTACGTTCACGACCTCTACCGCCACCTCGCGGCATGCGACCTCGCAGTGGTGCAAGGCGGGCTGACGACCGCCATGGAGCTGACCGCGGCGCGGCGGCCGTTCCTCTACTTCCCGCTGCGCCAGCACTTCGAGCAGAGCTTCCACGTCGCGCACCGACTCGACCGCTACCGAGCCGGGCGGCGGATGGACTTCGACGAGGCCACCCCCGACCTGATCGCCCGCGCGGTCGCCGAAGAGATCGGGCGCGAGGTCGACTACCTCCCGGTCGAGAGCGATGGCGCCCCCAGAGCGGCCGAGCGCATAGCCGAACTGCTCGCCTGAAAAACAACCCCAAGAGGAACCCACCATGCGACGCATCAACCTAGAGGACCTGCCGATCGCCATCGACGATGGCGGCGTGCAACTGCGCATGCGCGACGAGGACGGACTGACTGTCGCGTTCGTCCGCCTGCCCGCCGGTGCCGACCTGCGCCCTGCCACCAAGGGACTCCCCGACGACCTCTGCCCCTGCCCACACTGGGGCTACATGCTCAAGGGGCGCGTGCGTATGCACACCCCGACCGGCGCGCAGGACTTCGACGCAGGACAGGCGTTCTACTGGGCACCCGGCCACGCCCCCGAGGCGCTCGAGGACTCTGAGTACGTCGACTTCTCGCCCACAGAGGAGTTCTGCCCAGTGATCGAACACATCACCTCCGGAGCGGCCGGGTCGGCGTGACGCAACGGCGGTTGACGCGACGCCGCGACGAGGTCCGCCCACGAGGGTCGCCCGGCGCCTGTGCAGCGCCGGCCCGACGCTCTCCTGGCTGCTGCATTCGGTCCGATGGCAGCAGCACGCACGGTTCCGTCCCAGACCCCCGCTCGGGACGAGAGCCAGAAGCCTGCGCGCGCACTGACCGCGCGACTCCTTTCGGCGCCAAGCGGAAGCGGCGCCTCCCCCAGGGAGCAGAGGAGCAGTCCCTCGCGGGAGAAGAGAGCCTTTCGCATGCACGGGCAGAGAAGGCGCGCCGGTCAAAGGAGGAATCGCGGGGTGAGCCACGCAGGGAGCCGACGCCGCGTCGCTACCTTTCAGGGGCCTGCGGGAGCCTGCCGCTCAGACCCGAAACTCAGCCCAGAGCGGCCGGTGGTCGGAGAGGTAGTAACGCGTGTAGGCGAGGAAAGCCGCTGGGTCGTCGGGATCCCAGAGTTCGCGGAAGAGCGCGTTGTCGAAGTCGAAGGTGTCGATGAGCTCGCTGAGCTCGCTGGTCTCGCCGGGGAAGATCGCGATCTGGTCGTAGTGCTTGCCGCCGAAGATGCTCGACCCGCCGACGTTCGACAGGTGCGGCGGCAGGACGAGTCCCCGGCTCGTCAGCGCCTCGAAGATCGGGTCGCCCTCTTCGACGACCGGCAGGTTGAAGTCACCGAGCGCGACGATGTCCTTCGTGTAGGCGTGATCACTGGCTTGCCTGAGGTCGGCCCAGCGCGCGACCGCGTAGGTCTCCAGCGCGCGGCGTCCCACATCGTCGGGGTCATCGGAGCCAAAGAAGAGGACCGTGAGTGACTGGGTGCCCCGGTTGCCGTAGTCGACGGCGAAGACGCAGAAGCCCGCGTTGGCGAGCGCCGGCGACACCTCGGCGAAGTTGAGGTTCTTATCGCCTCCCAGCCCGTGCAGCAGGATCACCGGGTGGGGCTTGTCGGCGCGGGGCTCGCACGCCCAGTCGTTGGCGCCGGGTGGCGAGGCGTCGAGCAGGCTCTGAGCGGCGGCACCGGGGGTGGCGAGTGCCAGCGCGACGAGGGCGAGGGCCAGCGCGGCC
>JBBSLY010000129.1:0-4744 GCA_038233455.1 Solirubrobacterales bacterium
CAACGGCTACGGGATCATGCAGGAGATCGAGGAGCGCAGCGCGGGTGCCTGGCGCCCGAGCCCCGGCTCGGTCTACCCGGTCCTGGCCCTACGCGAGGACGAGGGCCTCGTGCACCCCGACGAGAGCGGCGAGCGCAAGCTGACGCGCACGGAGTCCGCGACGAGATGGTGGAGCTGCACAACCTGATCCGCCAGCTCGCCGAGGCCGTGCGCCAGGTCGTGACCAGCGGCTCCGATGCCCAGCACGCCCAGGCACGAGACGTCCTGGCCGAAGCCAGGCGAGCGCTCTACAGGATCCTGGCCGGCGACGAGCCCGCAGGCAGCTGACCGGTGTTCTGCCGTCCCGGGGGTGCTTCGCGCCCTCGGGGCAGGCCGGGCCCCCGGGTAGGCTGGCTCGCCGTGGCAGCGCAGCGAAGCACCACGGCGCGTTTTCCCGCCGTCGCCCGCCCGCCCGGCCACTACGAGAGCTTCTACGTAAAGGCCTGCCACCCGTCGCAGCGCGTCGGGCTGTGGATTCGCTACACGGTGCACAAGCGCCCCGACGCCGAGTCGACCGGCTCGCTCTGGTTCACGCTGTTCGGCGAGGGGCGCCCCCGGGCCGTGAAGGAGACCTTCGCCGGGCCGTCCGCCGGCACGGACGAGTACGTCAGGGTCGGGTCGAGCTGCTTGTCCCCGGGCGCCGTCGTCGGGCAGGCTGCAGGGGAGGGGCGAGCGGCAAGCTGGAACCTCAGCTTCGATTCCGCGCCGGAGGCGCTGCACCACCTGCCGCGGGGATGGATGTATCGCGCGCCGCTGCCGCGCACCAAGCTTCTCAGCCCGCACCCGCAGGCGCGCTTCTCCGGGCACGCCGAGATCGACGGCGATCGGGTGGACCTGGATGGTTGGCGGGGGATGGTGGGCCACAACTGGGGCGCCCAGCACGCCGAGCGCTGGATCTGGACCCACGCAGACGGAATGGGCGACGGAGGCGAGGACTGGCTCGACATCGCCCTGGGGCGGATCAAGGTCGGGTCGGCCACGCTGCCCTGGATCGCGAACGGGGTGCTCTGCCTCGACGGCGAACGCCTGCGCGTCGGGGGCCCGCAGCGCCTGAGGCGCACCGAGGTCAGCGAGGCGCCGGAGCGCTGCGAGCTGGTGCTGCCCGGCCACGACCTGACCATCCAGGCAACGGTAGGGGCACCGCGCGAGCGCTTCGTCGGCTGGGTCTACGCCGATCCCGACGGCTCCGAGCACCACGCGGTCAACTGCTCGGTGGCCGACATGGAGCTGGTGGTCTCACGCCCGGGCCGCCCGCCGCGAAGCTTGCGCTGCGAGGGCGGCGCTGCATACGAGCTCGGAATGCGCGAGCATGACCACGGCATGGTCGTCGAGCCCTTCCCGGACGGATGAGCCGGCTGCGTGCTTTCTGCGGCGGCCTGTTCGTGTTCGCCGGAGCGATGCACTTCGTACGGCCGAAGATGTACGAGGCGATCGTGCCGCCGTACCTGCCCGCTCACCGCGAGCTGGTGCTCGCCAGCGGAGCGGCGGAGATCGTCGGCGGGATCGGCGTGCTCGTGCCCGGACTTCAGAAGCCGGCCCGCTGGGGGTTGCTGGCCCTGCTGGCGGGCGTGCTCCCGGCAAACGTGCACATGGCGCTCAACCAAGACGACATCAAGGGCCTGCCGCCGGTGCCGCGCTGGCTCTTGTGGGCGCGGCTGCCGTTCCAGGCCGCGTTCGCAGCGCTGGTGATAAAGGCGACCGAGCCGCGCTAGGTGCGGCGCCGTGGCCGGCCGGGGTAGGCGCAGGTTCCCGCTGTAGAGATGGCCCTCCGTGGCAATGCTCGATAAGGTGGGTTATGTCAACTTGGGGTTAGAGAGGTGACGCTTTGCGTCGGCCAGGCCGCCTCATGGACCCTCCGCGCCCCGCAGGCACACCGTCTACGCTCTTGAGCGGGATGCCACAGTTCGACGAGCGGGACACGCTTCGGCGCTATAAGCACGGAGATGTCGAGGCTCGCCAAGAGCTGATCGAGCATTACGTCCCCCTGGCGAAGCGGCTGGCCGGGCGCTATCGCACCTCGGGTGAGTCGATCGAAGACCTCGAGCAGGTTGCAAGCCTCGGGCTCGTAAAGGCCGTGGATCGCTTCGACCCCGACGAGGGCGCGTTCGCCCGGTTTGCGGTGCCGACGATCGTCGGCGAGCTCAAGCGCCACTTTCGGGACAAGGGCTGGGGCATGCGGGTGCCCCGCCACCTCCAGGAGCGCGTGATGGAGGTAAACGACGCCGTCGAGCACCTCGCCACGGAGCTGGGCCGCTCGCCGACACCAAAGGACGTGGCCACCTACATCGGCGCGAACCTCGAGGAGGTGCTGGAGGCGATGGAGGCCGCGGGCGCCTACAGCCCGATGAGCCTCGACTCGCCCCAGCCCGGAGCCGGCGAGGACGAGGACCACACGCTCGGCCACCGATTGGGATCCGACGACCCCCAGTACGACCTGGCCGACTGGCGCCCCACCGTCGCGCCGGCCGTCGCCGCACTCGCACCCCGCGATCAGGAGATTCTCCGGCTCCGGTTCGAGGAGGACCTGACCCAGTCCGAGATCGCTGCGCGCATCGGCATCTCGCAGATGCACGTATCGCGCCTGCTGCGGCGGGCGCTCGACGAGCTGGCAGCCGTGGCCAGCCAGTCCTCCTAGCTCGTCTCGCGGTCCGCTATCAGCAGGCTCTGGGTCGCGGCCGATGGCTCCGCGCGCGTCGTGCAGAGCCGTGTCTGGATCCCACGGTCCGCGCGTCAGCTCGCTCGGGTCGTAGAGCCCGCCTCTAGGAGCGTGGAACGCCTGGGCGGACCCGGCGGCGGGCATCGCGGCATCGTACGCTGCCCCCGTGTCTGAGAGCGCCCCGCAGAGGGCCAAAGCCCCACCGGTGAGGCTCGGCCACCTGGAGCCGGACGGGATCGCCCCGAGCGTGTTTGTGATGGCCGAGCGGGGCGCCGCTCTGCGGCCCGAGATTGCCCGGGCGCTGGTCGGCGTCGTGGAGATCCGGTTCAACCAGTCCTTCGCGCACGTCCGGATCACCTTTGGCAGCGACGCGATCGACGTCGAGGATCGCGCCCGTGACGGGCTTGAGAAGGACGCCGACGTGGTCATCAAGGGCTCGCTGTCAGACATCGTGGGACTCCTGTCCGTGCCGCTGATCGGCGGTGTTCCCCGGCCGACGGGCGCGCGCGGGAGGAGAGCGCTGGCGAACGTGACCAGTGGCCGGGTCAGGATCGAGGGCGACCGCAGGCTGGCACGGCGCCTCCTGACGTTGCTGCGAGTCTGAGTCGAGCCTGTCTGGCAGACTCTCCCCCGTGGCCAAGCAGAAGCAGATGAAGGTCCAGATGCAGGCCGGCGCGCTCGGAGCGATTCAACAGCTCGAGCCGCGAACCGACGAACAGCTCCAGAGCGAGTCCAAGCACCGAGTCGCCGCCAAGGCCCTGCTCGGCGCCCGGGCCGCGGAGCGCTACGACGCCAAGGCCGCGCGCGCGTACTTCAACGAGGCGCTCGCGGGCTGCCACCCGCAGGAGCGCCCGGCGCTGCGCCAGATGATGAAGGCCTCGATGGCGCTCGCCGAGCGCCGGCCAGACGATCTCAAGGCGGCGGTCGAGAAGCTCGGCCAGGCCCCCCCGTCGGGGCGCCAGCTGTTCCTGCTGCGCATCATGGGCCTGATCGCGCCGCCCGAGGGGGCGAGCCTCGCGCTGCGGGCCCGCGGCATCCTGATCCTGCTCGCCTTCGTCGTCCTCCTGCTCGCGGTCGGATTCGGCCTGGCGAAGCTGGTCGCGCTGCCGTTCGGCGGAGTGGGCACCATCGGCGCGGTGCTGCTCGGCCTCTTGATCGTTGCGGCGGTGTTGGGCGTGCTCACGCTGCTCGGCCGCCGGCGCCAGTCGAAGATGCTGGCCCAGCGTGCGTCGGGCACGCCGCCTGGTTAGTACTAGCCCTCTCGGACTGTCGCCTTCTCGATCACCACGGGCTGGGTCGGCATCTCGGTGGCCGGGTCGCCGAGCTCGCCGATGGTGCTCACCACGTCGAGCCCTTCCGAGACCTCGCCGAGCACCGCGTAGTCGGGCGGCAGCCCGGCATCGGCGCCGGTCACGACGTAGAACTGGCTGCCGGAGGTCCCGGGCGGCTCCTGCGCGGTCTTCGCCATCGCGACGACCCCCTTCGTGTACGCGGCGTCGCCCGGGGGCCTGTCGACCGTCGAGTAGCCGGGGCCGCCCGTGCCCGTGCCGGTGGGATCGCCGCCCTGAATCACGAAGCCGGGCACGATGCGATGAAAGATCGTGCCGTCGAAGAAGCCGGACCGCGTCAGCGACACGAACGACGCGGCTGTGGCCGGAGAGGTCTTCTGGTCGAGCTCGACCGTGAAGGCGCCGCAGTTCGTCTGGATCTCGACCGCATAGGTCTTGCCCGGATCGAGCTTCGCCGTCGGCTTCTTCTCACCGCCATCGGGCTTCGGGGCGGGCGCCGCGACCTGTTCGCAAGGCCCCGAGGACGGCGCCTCCGCCCCACCGCCGGTGGCTGTGGTGGCTGTCTCCTGCTCTGCGGAGGACGAGGAGTCGTCGTCCCCACACGCGACGAGTGCCAGGCACAGGATCAGCAGGAAGGGGATGGCCAGCTTGCGCACGGCCCGCAGGCTAGCGATGGGTCGGGCTACGATCAGCCGGCAGTGACCGCCCTCTCCCCTCTCCTCGCGGGCTATGACCAGGTGATCCTGGATCTGGACGGGTG
>JBBSLY010000130.1:0-4696 GCA_038233455.1 Solirubrobacterales bacterium
CCACGCCGACCACGGCGACCCGCCCGGCCACCCGCTCCCGCAGCGCGGGCAGCGCCGCGGCGGTGGCGGAGTTGCACGCGACCACCAGCAGCTTGGCGCCCCGGTCGAGCAGGATGTCGGCCAGCTCGAGGGCGAAGCTCAAGAGCTCCTCCGGGGAGCGCTCGCCGTAGGGAAAACGGGCCGTGTCGCCCAGGTAGCAGAAGTCCTCGTGGGGCAGGGACACGAGGCACTCGTGGAGCACGGTGAGGCCGCCCACCCCGGAGTCGAAGACAGCGACGGGCAGCTCGCGCGGAGAAGCACTCATCGCAGCCATGGTCGCACGGCGGGCGGCGCGGAGCGCCCCGCCCCATCCCGCCGAACGAATTCGAAGGATCCGGCGTCCCTGCCGGATCCTTCAACAGAGCCACGACGCACCGGCGACGTCAGAACTTGACCTTGCGCACCGCCTCCTTGATCTTGCCGACGATCGCATCGCCGAGCTCCTTGCCGTCGTCGCTGCGAAAGCCCTTCATGGACGCGACCACGCCGGCCATGACGAGCGCGACCAGCAGGATCAGGGCTACGTACTCCACCGTGCCCTGGCCGCGTTCGGCACGCAGGCTCTCGAGGGCGCGGTGCGAGGATGCGTGGGCGAGTCCCATCAAGCGATACATCTGACTACCTCCCGTTGGATCGAATGAAGGGCGATCGTCGGGGGTAGCGACGCACGGCTCCAGACGCCCGTGTGACAGCTCCCGAGCGGTTGGGTGACAAACCCCTCCGGGCCGCGCAGCGGCGAGCGGTCGGGGCCCCGAGCGGGCCGCCCGCGCTGCCAAGATGCCCACATGTGCGGAATCGCGGCCCTGCTCGACCCCGAAGCGACGGCGCCCGCGGACGCGGGCGAGCGGATGGTGGCCGCAATGCGCCACCGCGGGCCCGACGGCGAGGGGGTGCGCCGGCTCGGTGCGGCCACGCTCGCCCATACCCGGCTGGCAATCATCGACGTGGCGGGGGGCGATCAACCGCTCGAGTCCGAGGACGGGGCGGTCACCGCGGTGGTCAACGGGGAGATCTACAACCACGCCGCGCTGCGCGTCGAGCTCGAGCGGGCCGGCCACAGGTTCTCCACGCGGTCGGACTCCGAGGTGATCGTGCACGGCTACGAGGAGCACGGGACAGACCTCCTCGGGCGGCTGAACGGCATCTATGGCTTCGCGCTCTGGGACTCGGCCTCGAGGCGGCTGGTGGCCGCGCGCGATCCGTTCGGGGTCAAGCCGCTCTACTGGTGCGCCGCCGGGCGCAGGGTTGCTCTCGCATCGGAGATCGGCCCGCTGCTCTCAGCCGGACTGGTCGAGGCGCGACTGGACAGGGTGGCGCTCGACCACTACCTCGCCTGCCGTTTCGTCCCGGCGCCCCGGACCCTGTTCGAGGGGGTCTCGAAGCTCGCGCCCGCGTCGATGCTGGTCGCCGAAGAGGGCGCGTCGGTACGGGTCGAGAGCTTCCGCGAGGCTCCCGGGGAGCCGCTGGCCGGCGTTGAGGAGAGCGAGCTCGCCGAGGCGCTTGGGGCGCGATTCGCCGACGCCGTCGAACGCCAGATGATGTCCGACGTGCCCTACGGGGCCTTTCTCAGCGGCGGCGTGGACTCGGCGGCCGTGGCGGCCGCGATGGCGCAGCGCTCCGAGGCCCGACCGGCGACCTTCACGATCGGCTTCCCGGGCCACGGGGAGGTCCTCGACGAGCGCGAGTACGCGCGCGAGTCGGCGCGTGCGATCGGTACCGACCATCACGACACCGCCATGGAGCAGGCCGACTTCCTCGATGAGCTCGGACGCTGCGTGCGCCGGCTCGAGGAGCCGTGCGGCATCCCCTCTGCGCCTGCGCTGCTGCAGCTCGCGCGCTTCGCGGGGGAATCCAAGAAGGTCGTCCTCTCCGGTCAGGGCGCCGACGAGCCCCATGGCGGCTACGGCCACCATCAGGCCGCCGCCCTGCTGGGAGCGGCGGGCAGGCTCGGTCCGCTGGGGCGGCCGCTGGCCGTCGCAGCCCGACCTGCCGCGCGTAACGAACGGGCCCGCCGCGCCTCCCGCCTGCTCGGGCCGATGAGCGACGCCGAGCGGCTCGTGCGCCTCGTAGAGATCACCGGCGAGGACCTGCGCTCGCGGCTCGTCGCCAGCCGCGGCGAAGAGGCCGCCGGCGAACGCACGGAGCTCGCCGCCGGCGTGCTCGAGGACGTGGGCGATCGCGGGCTGCTCGAGCAGGCCCTCTACCTCGACACCCGCTTCGTGCTCCCCGACCGGCTGATGGTCTGCGGGGACAAGATGACCATGTCAGCCAGCCTGGAGCAGCGCGTGCCGTTTCTCGACATCGAGCTGATGCGCTTCGTCGAGCGCATCCCGGTGCGCCAGCGAGTCCGCCTGCGCCGCGGCAAGCGCCTGCACCGCCGGGCGGTCGCGGGCCTGCTTCCCCCTCAGCTGACCCACCGGCCCCGACACGGGTTCTCCACGCCCTATGACGACTGGCTGCGACAGTCGCTCGGGGAGGAGGTCGAGCGCCGCTTCGCACACGGCTCGGAGCTCGGCGAGGTCGTGGACCCGGGCACGGTCCACGAGCTGGTCGCCGCCCACCGCAGCGGCCGCGCCGACCACAAGAGCGTGCTCTTCTGCCTGCTCGAGCTCTCGGAGTGGCACCGGACGTTCGTTGGAGCCCACGCACCCGTGGCGGCAGGGACCGGCGCGTGAAGGGCTCCTCCGGCGGCCCGCGCCCGCGCCGAGTGCTCTACGTCCACAGCCGCAAGGCGAGCTTCGTGGCGATCGACCGCGAGATCCTGGCCTCCGAGTTCGAGGTCGAGGACCTCTACCAGCCAGGCCGCCTGCCGAACCTGCTGAAGATCCTCCCTGCGGTGCTCCGGGCCGACCTGGTCTTCGGCTGGTTCGCCTCCTGGCACACGTTCGTGCCCATCACCCTCGCCTGGCTGACCCGCACGCCCTCGGTGCAGATCATCGGGGGGTTCGACACCGCGAACATGCCCGATATCGGCTACGGCTACCAGCAGGGCGGTCTGCGGCGCTGGGCCAGCCGTTGGATCATGCGCAGGGCGGGCCGGCTGATCACGAACTCCAACTACAGCCGGGACGAGATCGCGGCCAACACACCGATCGATCCGGGGCGGGTGACCGTCGTCCATCACGGGGTCCCGGACCCCTTCGGCCCCCTTCCCACCGAGGCCGGCCGCGAGCGGACGGCGATGACCGTCGGCCACCTCGTGAAGACGACGCTGATGCAGAAGGGCCACCAGCCCTTCGTGGAGGCCGCACGCCACCTGCCAGACGTCAGGTTCGTCTTCGTCGGCAAGGCGCACGACGATGCCATCGAGCACCTCCGTGGCCTGGCATCTCCCAACCTCGAGTTCACCGGGTGGCTCTCGGACACCGACCTCGAGCGCCTCTATCAGCGCGCCTCGGTGTACGTGCAGGCCTCCCGCCACGAGGGCTTCGGACTCGCGGTGGCCGAAGCCATGCTCGCCGGTTGCGTGCCGGTGGTGATGAACGTCACGGCGATGCCGGAGGTGGTCGCCGACGCCGGGGTGCTGATCGAGTCCCAGGACCCCCAGGCCGTGGCCGCGGGGATCGCGCAGGCGCTCGAGCTGGGTCCCGAGGCACACGAGCGTGCGCGGGCGCGGATCGTCGAGAGCTTTCCCATGGACGGCCGGCGGGAGGGCATCCTCGGCGTGGTGCACGCCGCCCTCAGCGGCGTGGAAAAGGCGCCTGGGACGTCGATATAGTCGCTGCGCCGGGGAGGCAGTGAACTTCGCGACCGTGGCCCACACCGTGTCTGACCCCGCCGAAACCACAGCGGTCCCACCCCCTGGCGGGGCACGGGACGATGTCCCCGCCGACGGCGTGCGCTCGAGGCCGCGAGCGCGCGAGCGTGGGCGCATGCGCCGCCGGCTGCGACAGCAGACGCGCATCCGCGAGGCGCTGCTGATCGACCTCGGTGCTCTGGTCTACGAGCTGCACCGCCACGGGCGCCGCGAGCCCGAGTTGCTCCAGGCGAAGGCAGCGGAGCTGACCGCGGTCGACGAGGAGGTCCGTGGTCTCGCTGAGGCGCTCGACGCCGACGAGGGCATGCTCGCTCTCGTGACTGCCGGCATCGCCGGCAACTGCGAGAACTGTGGCTCGCTGCTGTCCACCGACGCGCGCTACTGCGGCGCGTGCGGGGTCCCGGCCGTGCCGGCGATCGGCGCTACCGCGACGACACCAAGGGAAGTCCACGCCGAGCAGCCGGTCGGGGGGCCCCAGATCGACGAGCTCGAGATCGAGGAGCCTTGGGAGGAGCAGCTGGTCGAAGAGCCCCTTGCGGAGCCGCCCCCCGAGGAGGAGGCGGCCATCGAGGCCCCGGCCGAGGAGGTGCAGGCCCCGGCCGAGGAGTCATCCGGCGACGAGTCGCCCGCTTACGAGGAGCCGATCGCGCCCTGGCTCGTCGGGAAGCAATCGCCGCGGCGGGATGCGGATGACTGAGCACCACGGCGACACGTCCGACGGCCTACAGACGTCGTGCCCCACCTGCGCGGCACCGGCCGACAGAGGCCAGCTCGTGTGTCTCGAGTGCGGATCGCGAATCTCGCTCTCCTACCGCCGGCCACCCAGCTGGAAGATCCCGCTCGCGATCACCATCGGCATCCTCCTGCTCGCGGGCGCTGGCGCCGTGATCGCCTATCGCG
>JBBSLY010000131.1:0-4695 GCA_038233455.1 Solirubrobacterales bacterium
ATCGGCGACGTGGGCCAGGAGGAGCGCGAGGAGGTCGACTTCCTACCCGCCGTGCGGCGCGTCAAGCGTCCGCGTGGCGGTGCGAACTTCGGCTGGAACACCTTCGAAGGCACCCGTCGCTACTCCTCGGGGACTGCACCGGGCCACGTCCAGCCCGTGCTAGAGCGCACGCACGCCTCCGGCGCGTGCTCCATCACCGGCGGCTACGTGATCCGCGACCGCCGGCTCGGGCGGTTGCGGGGCGCCTACGTGTACGGGGACCTGTGCGACTCGCGGCTGCGGGTCGCGCGGCTGCGCAAGGGAGGAGCGCGGGGCGGGCGCGCGCTGGGGCCGCGCGTGCCCACGCTCGTCTCGTTCGGAGAGGACGGGCGGGGCAGGGTGCACGCGATCTCGCTGCAGGGCCCCGTCTTCCGGCTCGCGCCGAGGTAGGCGCAGCGGGCGAGCGCAGGTCCACCGGCGCAACAGCGCTAGGTGAAGTGAACCTCCAGCGTGCCTATGGGGCCCAGGCTCACCGCCGCCCGATCCCCGGGGGCCACCGGCGCCGGCGGGGTGAGTGAGCCGGCGATGATCCGGTCGCCCGCCTCGAGTGACTCGCCGGCCCCTCGCAGCGTTTCGTCCACCAGTGCCACGGTCGCGGCGAGGTCGGTGGCGCCGGCGTCCGCGGTCGCCGCCTGCTCGCCGTTGAGCTCGAGCACCGCCTCGATCCCCGCGGCGGAGTCGATCGCCACAGAGGGGCCGATCGCCACGGCGCGGTGGAAGATGTTGGTGGCCACTATCTCCCCGGCGTCATCGAGCGCGCGGTCGATGTTGGCGATTTCGATCGCGGGCGCGAGGCCGGCGATCGTGCGGTCAGGGCCGACCTCGATCGCGATCTCGGGCTCGGCCATCGGCCTGTCCGCCCCGGCCAGGGAGTGGGAGCCGTCGGCGCCGAGCAGGGTGGCGCTGGTCAGGTGGCCGACCACGGGCCGATCGATGCCGAGTCGCTCCTGCACCGCCGCCACGTTGAGCCCGATCTTCCACCCGACCCGTCCCGCACCGCTGTGCAGCGTCGCGCGCCAGTGTCCGAGCTGGCGCTGGTAGGCCTCGTCGAGCTGAGCTGCGGGCGGCATGGAGTGGCTGGACACGGTCGGGAAGCCTAATGCCACGATGGCTGCATGGAGGGCACCGGTATCCGAGACCTGCGCCGCCAGCGCGGCTATCCGACTTTTCTGGGTGCGGCCACGCTCGCGCGGGTCGCGGACGAGATGTTCTCGGTGGGCGTCGTGCTGCTGGTGCTCGAACGCACCGGCAGCGCCGCGCTGGCCGGCGCCACGGTCGCGGCCGTGACGCTGCCGAGCCTCGTGACCGCTCCGCTGCTGGGCGCGTGGCTGGACATAAGCGGACGCCGGCGTGCGCTGATGGTCTACGACCAGCTCGCGATCTCCGCCAGCCTGGCGGCGATCGTGCTGCTGGCCGGGCACGGCCCGGGCGTGCTTCTGGTGCTCGCCGCGTTGGTGGCCGGGCTGACCTACCCCCTGTCCTTTGGCGGCATGACGAGCATGATCCCGGTACTGGTGCCGCGGGCCATGCTCACCTCGGCAAACGCGGCCGAGGTCTCGAGCTTCAACTCGGCGCTGATCGTGGGCCCGGCCCTGGCCGGCGGGCTGTCGGGCGCCTTAGGGCCGGAGGCATCGCTGATTGTGGAGATCGCCCTCTCGCTCGTGGCGCTGGTCCTGATCCTGGCGATCCCGGGCCTCGACCGCAGAGCGAACGCGGCATCCGCCACCCGCTCGGTGACTGCGGTCGCACGCTCGGGCATAGCGCTGCTCGCGCGCGTGCCGGCGCTGCGCGGCGTGACGGCGGCCGGCGTGCTCGGCCTGGCGGGCCTCGGGCTGCTGACGGTGGCCTTTCCCTTCTTCGCGGCCGAGCATCTGGGCACCGAGCGCAGCGCCGCCGGCTACCTGTGGGCGGCGTTCGCCTTCGGCTCGATGGTCGGCGCGCTCGGCCTCGTGCGCCTGCAGCGCCTGCTCTCGCCCGAGCGGATCGTGGTTCTCTCGCTGGCGCTGTTCGGCGTGCTGATGCTGCTCTGGCCGGTTCAGGAGTCGCTGGTCGGGATGCTCGTGGTCGTGGCCGTCGCCGGCGTCACCGACGGCCCGGGCCTTGCGGCGACCTTCGCGACCCGCCAGCGCCACGTGCCCCCTGAGCTGTTCGGCCAGGTCTTCACCACCGCCGCGGGGCTCAAGGTGGGTGCCTTCGCGCTCGGAGCCGCGGTCGCCGGTCCGCTGGTCGTGAGCGTCGGCTCCGACGGGACCCTGGTGGTTGCGGCGCTGATGCAGTTCGTGGCCGCCGGCGTGGGGCTGGCGCTGATGCGTGGGCCCCGACCCGCGGTTGCGGTGGGCGATACTGGGGCCACCCGAAGCAGAGGAGCGCTATGAGGTCTGTGGTCATCACCGAGCACGGAGAACCCGAGGTGCTGCAGGTGCAGGAGCGTCCCGACTGCCGAGCCGGCTCGGGTGAGGTCGCGGTCGATGTGGCCGCGGCGGGCATCAACTTCGCGGACGTGATGGCGCGCGTGGGGCTCTACCCCGATGCCCCGAAGCCACCGGTGGTGGTCGGATACGAGGTCGCCGGCACGGTGAGCGAGGTCGGTGACGGGGTCACCGGCTTCGAGCCCGGTGACCGCGTGATGGCCGGCACGCGCTTCGGCGGGTACTCCGAGCGGGTCACGGCAAAGGCCGGAAACGTCGTCGCAATCCCGGAGCGCATGTCCTTCGAGGAGGCCGCCGCGGTGCCGGTCAACTACCTCACCGCCTATCTCGGGCTGATGCGCTTCGGCATCCTGGAACCGGGCGACCGGGTGCTGATCCACGCGGCCGCCGGCGGCGTCGGCATCGCGGCCACGCAGATCGCCAAGCGCTACGGAGCGGAGGTGCTCGGGACTGCCTCGCCGGCCAAGCACGACGCGATCCGCGGCTTCGGCGTCGATCACGCACTCGACTACACCAAGAGCGGGTGGGAGAAGGGCCTCGGGAAGGTGGACCTGGTGATGGACGCCGTAGGCGGCAAGAGCTTTCGGCGCAGCTATGACCTGCTGCGACCGGGCGGGCGGCTGGTCTGCTTCGGCGCCTCCTCCGTGATGTCGGGGGAGAAGCGCAATCTCCTCACCGCCGCGCGCGCCGCGGTGACCATGCCGCGGTTCAACCTGATCAAGCAGATGTCTGAGTCGAAGACGGTGGTCGGGCTCAACATGCTCACGCTGTGGGACGAGATGGGCTCGCTCGAGCCATACCTGGGCCCATTG
This sequence comes from Solirubrobacterales bacterium, assembly GCA_038233455.1. Classification (GTDB taxonomy): domain Bacteria; phylum Actinomycetota; class Thermoleophilia; order Solirubrobacterales; family Thermoleophilaceae; genus JAAYBF01. The sequence continues at coordinate 3,281 of JBBSLY010000131.1, forward strand.
GACGAGCTCTTTCGCGACGGAACGATCCAGCCTGTCGTGGCCAAGGCGTTTTCTTTCGCCGAAGCGCCGGCGGCGCACCGCTACATCGGCGAGCGGCGCAACGTGGGCAAGGTCGTGCTCACGCCCTGAGTCGAGTCGGCGGGCTCTGCCTACCGGGCGCCGGCGCGGGCGCTCTGGCGCTCGCTGCTCACGCGCACCACGTCCCAGGCCAGGCCGACCGACTCCAGGCCGCGGATCAGCATCGCCGAGAGGTCCAGCTCCCAGAAGCGCAGGCCGTGGCGTGCCGATGTCGGAAACGCGTGGTGGTTGTTGTGCCACGACTCACCGAAGGAGAGCGGCGCCAGCCACAGCAGGTTGCGTGAATGGTCGTCGGTGTCAAAGCGCCGGCGCCCGAAGAAGTGACACAGCGAGTTGATGCTGTAGGTCACGTGATGGAGCACCAGCATGCGCACGAAGCCGCCCCACAGCAGCCCCGTGAGCGCGGCCATGAGCGTTCCGCCCACCGCGTAGCCGAGCCCGAAGGGCACGAGCAGGCCGAGCGCCACCCACAGCACGAAGGTGCGGTCGACGAAGCGGATGGCCGGGTCGTCGATCAGGTCGCGGGCGAAGCGCTCCTTCGCGCCGCGCTCTGTATGGATGAAGAGCCACCCCACGTGGGCGTGAAAGAGGCCGCGCAGCGCCCCGCGCCAGCCCACGCCGTGGTCGACGTGGGGGGAGTGGGGGTCGCCCTCCTGATCGGCGTAGACGTGGTGCTTACGGTGATCGGAGACCCAGGAGATGACCGGTCCCTCGACGGCGGCGGAGCCCACGGCGGCGAAGGTCGCCCGCAGCCAGCGCGACGTCTTGAAGCTGCGGTGGGTGAGCAGCCGGTGAAAGCCGACCGTGATCCCCAGGCCGGTGGCGGCATAGAGGATCGCGAAGACCACGATGTCGTGCCAATGCAGCGCGCGCTCCCAGAGCTGCCAGCAGACCAGGCCCAGCCCGAGGAAGGGGAGCACGGTCACCGTGCCGGTGATGATGCGGTCTCGCGTCTCGTTCGCGACTGGCTGAATCTCGTCCGCGCCCGGTCCGGACGCGGCCCGATCTTCGGTGATCACCCTGCGAGCCTACCGCGATCGGTCAGGCGAGGGCGGCCGTGGTCGGGGTGGCCACGACCTCGGCGCCGCGGGCGGGGCTGAGCGTGATGGCCCGCCTGGCCACCAGTTCGCCCTCCCGCACGGCCGGTCGTAGGTCGACGCGCTCGACCACGCTCGACAGCACCTGCTTCATCTCGAACATGGCGAAGGTCGCGCCCAGGCAGCGGCGCACCCCGCCCCCGAAGGGGATCCACGTGTACGTACCGGCCGGCCGCTCGAGGAAGCGCTCGGGCAGGAAGCGGGCCGGCTCGGGATAGATCTCGGGCCGGCGGTGGATCA
>JBBSLY010000132.1:0-4628 GCA_038233455.1 Solirubrobacterales bacterium
CCGTGGTGGGCTTTTGGCTCTACCACTGCCTCCAACGCCGGGAGATGACCGAGGGGCCGCTCGGCGAGCTGTTCGAGCGAGCCGCCCGTGGCGAGCTCCACCCCGAGATCGGCGCCACCTACCCGATTAGCGAAGTCCGTCGCGCACACGAGGATCTCGCGGCCCGGCGCACCACAGGCAAGCTGTTGCTCGATCCCGGGCGTTGACCGGGGCCGGCCGCACCACAGGCAAGCTGTTGCTCGATCCCGGGCGTTGACCGGGGCCGGCCGTCCGCGCGGGCTCTCCGCGCGACCGCTTCAGCTCACGAGCCACAGAACCGCAAGCGACGCGAGATCCGTACCAGCCGACCATCGACCAGGCGGACCCCCGCCCTCACACGGTGCACGTGGCTCTTGCCGCGATGGCGCGCTCCGAAGAAGCGTGAGAGCCGGTCGGGGCGGCTACCACGCACGCGCCGGCCGGCAATGCCAAAGGTGGCTCGCTGGGCCAGGCGCTGATCCCGTCCCGCCAGCTTCATGCGGATGCCGCGTGGACCGTCCGTCCGCGCACAGCGCCGGCCGCCAACCGTGTGCCCCGCCCGATACTTGAGGTTGAGGACCAGGCGAACGCGGCGTTCCCTCGCGGGGAAGCACTGCGTCTCGCTGCTTACCCGCGAGACGCCGCCGTCGGTGAAGGTGAACACGCCGTTCGAGACCCAGGCCCCGCTGGGGGGGCAGGCGGGCGGTGTCGTCAGAAACGGTGTCGTGGGGCTCGCGAGCGGAATCGAGACGGCGATCTCGCGCGGGACCGTGCGTCCGTCGGGCGGCCCGCCGGGGGTGGCGGGAGCGCTGTCCACCTCGAGGCGGTGCCCGCGGATCTGCAGCCGGTCGACGCCCGCGGTGACTTCGGTGTCCTTGAAGGTCACCAGCTCTATGACCTCGTCACCGCCGTTGAAGAGGGTGTTATCCGCCACGAATGGATCGACGGGTGGACCGAAGCCGGTGACGGCGACAAAGCGACCGCCCCCGAGCCAACTGCCCGTAGGACAGGCCGCGCGGCCGCGCGCCTGCAGCTCCTCGTTCGTTGCCTCGCACGACGGCAGCGCGTTGCCGTCGATGCGGGTTCCGATCGGAAGCTGGAAGCTGGCGCTCTCGAGTGGCGGCGGCTTGGCGTGGGGGTCCGACGGGTCCTTGTAGAGGACCCGGATCGAGAGTCCGGTCGGCGCGCCGGGGGCGGTGGCGTCGAAGCGCACGCTCAGTTCGCTGCGCGCATCGCTCTCGGCCGCACCCACCGGCACGGTAAGGCCCAGGACCGCGGCGGCGGTGGCGATCGAGATCTTCAGCATTCTGCTTCTGGCGTGCTCGGGCAGTGCTCTCCTCGCGGGCTTGACCATCTCCGTCTCCCTGTGGTCGTACATAGTACGGTACAGCGTACAGTAGGTTTCACATGTGGCACAAGGCCCAACCGCGCCAGCCCGCCCAAGACGCCATCGCCTGTCGCGCGACGAGGTCGCGACCACGGCCCTGGCGCTGGTCGACAGCGAGGGCATCGACGCGCTGACCATGCGCCGCCTGGCCGACCTCATGGGGGTCGGCACGATGACCCTGTACGGCTACTTTCGGAACAAGCGGGAACTGCTCGGCGCCGTTGTGGCCGCTGCCGTGGACGACTCCCCGGGAGTCAACCCCACGGGCGACTGGAGGGCGCAGCTACGCGAGCTCGTGATCGGTACCCGGCGGATGTTGGTCCGCCACCCGAGCCTGGTCGAGATACGCACGCGCGAGCCGCTGGTCGCTCCCGAGGCCTTTCGGATCACCGAGCGGGCGATGACGATACTGCTCGACGCCGGCTTCGAGCGAAGTGATGCCGCCTTCTCCTTTCGGCTGCTATTCGTGTACAGCTTCGGCTTCGCCGCGCTCAGTCCCGCCCGTGGCGAGGAAGAGGCGCGAGTCGCCACCCGCGCCGGCCTCGAGGCGCTCTCCCGGCAGGAGTTCCCGAGCCTCGCCGCAGTGATCGAGGAGGCGGTGGAGGGGACCGCTGGCGACGCGGTCTTCAAGTTCGGCCTGGAGCGGATCCTCGACGGACTCGACGCCAGGCTCGCGACCGGGCACATGGCGAGCGAGCGCGAGAGCTCGCGGACGCCCCCAGGCGACCACTAGTCTCACCCCGACTGTCACCGTCGGCGCCAAGCTCTGAGGCCGGTCGCGGCGCGTCCACTAGTCTCACCAGCAGATGACGACGTTTGCAGAGCTCGGGCTATCCAAGCCGGTCTTGGATGCCCTGGAGCACCTCGGCTATCAGCAGCCCACACCGATCCAGGAGGAGACGATCCCCCTGCTGCTCGGCGGCACCGACGTGATCGGGCAGGCGCAGACGGGCACCGGCAAGACGGCGGCCTTCGGCCTACCGATGCTCGAATACGTCGATCCCTCGGACCCCGCGGTCCAGGCGCTGGTGCTCACCCCCACGCGCGAGCTGTGCATCCAGGTGACCCAGGCGCTGCGTGCCTACGGCGAGCAGCGCGGCATCTCCGTCGTTGCCGTATTCGGAGGGGCGCCGATACGCGAGCAGGCCTCGCGGCTGAAGGAGAACGCCCAGGTCGTGGTCGGAACCGTCGGGCGCGTGATGGACATGATCGGGCGCCACTACCTGTTCCTCGACTCGGCCCGCTACGTGGTGCTCGACGAGGCCGACGAGATGCTCGACCTCGGCTTCCTCGAGGATGTGGAGACGATCCTCGGCCGCTGTCCCTCCGGGCGCCAGACTGCCCTGTTCTCGGCCACGATGCCGCCCGAGATCAAGAAGCTTGCCGAGAAGCGGATGTATGAGCCGGTGACGATCAAGGTCAAGGCCGCCACGCTGACGATCGACACGGTGGCTCAGTTTCACGTCGAGGTCTCGGACAAGGACAAGCCCGACAAGCTGGCCGAGGTGCTCAAGTCAGAGACTCCCAAGCAGGCGATCATCTTCGCCCGCACCAAGATCGGCGTCGACCGGCTCGCCCGCCGCCTGGGCGACAAGGGCCTGCGCGTCAAGACCCTGCACGGCGACATGACCCAGGGCGCGCGCGACGGCGTGATGATCGCCTTCAAGGGCGGCCGCGAGCGGCTGCTCGTGGCCACCGACGTGGCGGCACGAGGCCTGGACATCGCCGGCGTGTCGCACATCGTCAACTACGACATCCCCAACTCGCCCGACATCTACGTCCACCGGATCGGGCGCACCGGCCGCGCCGGCGAGACCGGCCGCGCGATCACCTTCATCACCCCCAAGCAGCGCTCGGACCTCGAGGCCATCGAGCGCCACGCCAAGACAGAGATCAAGGCGTGGGGCACCAACGGCGGCGCTCCGGCAAGAGGCCAGGAGCGCTCGGACGGCAGCCCGGCGCCGGCTGACGATGGCGCTCCAGACGCGAGTCACGACGGTGACGGTGGCTCATCCGCCGAGGAGGCGCCCCGGGAGCGCTCCCAGGCTCGTGGGCGCAGCCGGGGGGGTCGCAGGCGCGGTGGTGGAGATCGCGAGTCGCGCGCAGAGCCCGCCGCGGGCGAGGGCACCGACGGCGAGGCGCGCCAGACCCGCCGCCCGCGGCACACCAAGCCCCGACGCGAGCTCCAGGGCCCGACCGTCAAGTTGATCGTGGGGGTCGGGCGCCAGAAGGGGCTCGAGCCGGCAGACGTGATCGGTGCGATCGTCGACGGCTCCAACCTCGATGGCGAGGACGTGCGCAACGTGCGCGTGCTCGAGCGGTTCAGCTTCGTCGAGGTGCCGGCCGATCGCGCCCAGGAGGTGGTCGAGAAGGTCACCGGAAACGAGGTCCGGGGCATCGAGCTCCGGCTGGAGGTAGCCAAGCGATGAGCCAGGCCACGCTGCACACCAATCACGGCCAGATCGACGTCGAGCTGTTCGACGACGACGCGCCCAAGACCGTCGAGAACTTCCGCAAGCTCTCCGGCGACGGCTTCTACGATGGGCTCTCCTTCCACCGCGTGATCAAGGACTTCATGATCCAGGGGGGCTGCCCCGAGGGCACGGGCACCGGCGGCCCCGGATACACCTTCGAGGATGAGTTCAACGACCACAAGATCGTGCGCGGCGCCCTGGCGATGGCAAACGCCGGCCCCGACACCAACGGCTCACAGTTCTTCATCGTCACGACCGAGGCCGCCTCGTGGCTCGACGGCAAGCACACCGTCTTCGGTGAGGTCACCTCGGGCATGGACGCCGTCGACGCGATCGAAGGGGTGCCCACCGGCCGCGGCGACCGCCCCGAGAAGCCTGTGGTGCTCGAGCGCGTGGAGCTGGCCGACGCCGCCTGAGGCTCCCACCGTCGAGCTTCTCTGGTGGGAGGGCTGCCCGTCGACCGACAAGGCCCTGGAGCTGCTGCGGGCCGCGCTGGCCGCCGAGGGCCTCGACCCCGAGGCGGTCGCGATGCGCGAGGTGAGTACCGACGACGATGCCCAGCGCGAGGGATTCGTGGGCTCGCCGACGATCAGGATCGGCGGCGAGGAGGTCGCGCCCGTGGAGGATGAGCCGGCCGGGCTGACGTGCCGCGTCTACCGTCTGCGCGACGGGCGGATCTCGCCCACGCCGGACCCCGCCGACATCCGCGACGCGATAAGGAGGACGATCCAGTGAACATCGGAGACAGG
>JBBSLY010000133.1:0-4486 GCA_038233455.1 Solirubrobacterales bacterium
AGGATCTCCTTCGTGGCGGTGGAGATGCCGTAGTTGGTGCCGATGCCCAGCTCGCCCAGGCGGCGCGCGCCGTCGTCGGTGTCGAGGGTCTCGATCAGGAACTCCTCGCCACGCTCGGCCGATGCGTCCACGACCTTGCCCGCCTCGAAGCGGAAACGCACCCCTGACACCTCGCGACCGCCGTATGAGGCCGGGAACGAGAACGACACCTCGCCCTCCACCGAGTCCTCGACCGGACCGGTGAAGAACTCCCCGTCGGGCATGTTGTGGGTGCCGGCGCAGGGGATCCACGTACGGCTCTCGACACCGAGCGTGATGTCCGTGCCCGGGGCGGTCACGTGCACCTCCTTCGAGCCGCCGACCCACTCCGCGAGGCGGTTGACCTCCGAGGACTGGCGCTCCCAGGCGGTGACGGGTTCGGCGTCGTCGACCAGGCACGCGCGATAGTAGAAGTCCTCGTACTCGGTCAACGACATGCCGGCCTCCGAGGCGTAGGCCTGGGTGGGAAAGATGGTGAGCGCCCAGCGGTGCTCTCCGGCGGCCGAGCGGCGCATCGAGGTCTCCATCAGGCGGTGGCGGGCCTTCTGGCTGCGCGCCTGCTTCTTGGGGTCGACCTGCGACAGAGCGCGCACGTTCTCGTCGGCCATCGCGACGATCCGCACGTCCGCGTTCTCGGTGGTCCACTCGGTCGTGGGCGGGATCCAGTCGAGCTGGGCGTCGGAGGCCAGGGCGAAGAACGAGGCCATCGCGTCCTCGGGCGACATCTGGAGGATCGGCAGACCCCCCGCGCGCAACACCTCCTCGTAGACGGCGAGCACAAGCGGCTCGGCGGCCGTTGTGCCCTGCACCACGCACACATCGCCCTCCTCGACCTTGGTCGAGTACCGCACCAGGATCTGCGCGAGCGCCTCGGCGCGTTGGTCTCTCACCGTGTCTGCCCTCCGTTTCGGTTTTCGGCCCGCTCGAGCAGCCACTCGTGCAGGCGCGTCTCGCCCTGAATCTCCGGGTGGAACGCCCCGGCCAGTATCTCCCCCTCGCGGACGGCCACGGGGTGGCCGTCGATCTCGGCGAGCACCTCCACCGCTTCTCCGTGATCCGCCACCCAGGGCGCTCGGATGAACACCCCGCGCATCGAGGCGCCCAGCGCCGGCATGTCGACGTCGGCCTCGAAGCTCTTGACCTGGCGCCCGAAGGCGTTGCGCTCGGCGTCGATGTCGAGCAGGCCGAGGTGGGAGCGATCGAGCACGATCATCCCGGCGCAGGTGCCGAGCACCGGCGTGCTGGCGCGCGCCAGGTCGCGCAGCGGTTCGGCGAGGCGCTCGCGCTCGATGCCCATGGTGATCGTGGTCGACTCGCCGCCGGGGATGACCAGGCCGTCCAGCCCGTCGAGATCCGCGGGGACGCGAACCTCGCGGGCCTGGGCGCCGAGGCCTTGCAGCACCGCCACATGCGCCTCGAAGTCGCCCTGGATGGCGAGCACACCGACGAGCACGGGCGCGTCGGGCTACCAGCCGCGCTCTTGGAGCAGCCCGCCCTCGGCCGCGAGGGTCGAGATCTCGAGCCCCGCCATCGCCTCCCCCAGGTCGCGGGAGGCCGCGGCGATCCGCGCGGGGTCCTCAAAGTGGGTGGTGGCCTCGACGATCGCCGCACCGGTGCGCTCGGGGTCCGAGGCCTTGAAGATGCCCGAGCCGACGAATACGCCCTCGGCGCCCAGGCGCATCATCAGCGCCGCATCGGCGGGGGTGGCGATGCCGCCGGCCGAGAACATCACGACCGGCAGGCGGCCCTTCTCGGCCACCTCGCGGACGAGGTCGAGTGGCGCGCCGTGCTCCTTGGCCGCCGTGGCGAGCTCCGAGGCTTCGAGCGAAGCCAGCCGACGGATCTCACCGCCGATCGCGCGCATGTGGCGGACCGCCTCGACTACGTTGCCGGTGCCGGCCTCGCCCTTGCTGCGAATCATGGCGGCGCCCTCGGCGATCCGCCGCAGCGCCTCGCCGAGGTTGGTCGCGCCGCACACGAACGGGACCTTGAACTCCCACTTGTCGATGTGGTGGGCCTCGTCGGCGGGCGTGAGGACCTCGGATTCATCGATGTAGTCGACCTCGAGCGCCTCCAGCACCTGCGCCTCCACGAAGTGGCCGATCCGCGCCTTGGCCATCACCGGGATGGTCACGGTCTGCTGGATCTCCTCGACCTTCGACGGGTCGGACATCCTGGCCACGCCTCCGGCCGAGCGGATGTCGGCCGGCACGCGCTCGAGCGCCATCACGGCCACCGCGCCCGCGGACTCGGCCATCCGGGCCTGGTCGGCGTCGACCACGTCCATGATCACGCCGCCCTTGAGCATCTCAGCCAAGCCCGACTTGACCTTGAAGGTCGACTCTTCTCTCACCCGAGTGATGGTACCCCCCTGCCGGGGGCGGACCCGCGCGGGCCCAGCCGCGACGCGGCTACTTCAGCCGGAAGGCCTTGATGCGATCGGCGTAGGCGGGCTCGTCGAGGGCGTAGATGCCGTAAGCGAGCGCCTGCACGACGCCCAGCAGCGCCGAGTGCGAGCGCACGTAGGCCGGGCTGTTGGACGAGTAGAAGAGCTTGTGGTCGCCGAGCTTGGCGACCTCGGAGAGGGTGGCGTCGGCGATCGAGACCGTGGCGGCGCGGCGGTTACGCGCGAGCTTCATCGCGCGTACGACCAGCGGGTGCGGGCGACCGGCGGAGAAGCCCACCAGAACGGCCTTGTCGTCGATGCGACCAAGCTTGGCCAGACCCTCCTGGCTCGGACTCGCCACCACCTCGCAGCGCAGATCGAGCAGCATCAGCAGGTGGCGCAGGTAGCTGGCGAAGAAGGCCATCTGGTCGGTGCCGCAGAGCACGATCCGATCCGCGTGGGCGATCAACTCGACCGAGGCCTCGACCTCGTCGCGGTCGAGCCGGCGAGCCGTCTCCTCGACGTTCACGTGGTCGGCCGCGAGCGCGGCCTCGAAGCCGGTCTGGTCGATCGGGAACAGCGGTGGGGCGGGAACGTCCACGGCACCGTTCTCGCCCTCGCGGGCGCGCCGATACTCCTCCCGCGCGGCGGCCTGCAGCTCCGGGAATCCCTCGAACCCGAGCGCCTGCGCAAAGCGCACGACGGTCGAGCTGGAGGTGTTGGCGCGGCGCGCCAGCTCCTCAGCGGTGTGAAACGAGGCCTCGTCGAGGTGGTCGACGATGTACTGGCCCACATCCTTCTGCGAGCGGGAGAACTCGTCGAAGCGCGAGCGAATCTCGGCGGACAGTGTGAGCGCTGCGGTGCTGGTCGCCTTCACGCGCCATTGTTTCGCCCGCTCGGAGCCAGTTCCTTCCGAGCGGGCTCCCGAGGCGCTGCCGGCGCATCCGAGCGGTCAGCTCCAGACCCGCCACGGCGCGTCGGCCTGCCAGCGGTCGTTGAGGTGCACGGTGTCCTTGTAGGTGTCCATGCACTCCCAGAAGCCGTGGTGGCGCCAAGCGTGCAGCTGGCCGTCTCTCGCCAGGCGCTCGAGCGGCTCGCGCTCCAGCACGCTTGCGGCATCGATGTAGTCGAGCACCCCGGGCTCGAAGCAGAAGAACCCTCCGTTGATCCAGTGTTCCGAGCGCGGCTTCTCCTCGAAGCCGCGAACGCGACCGTCGCCGTTGAGCTCTGTGACGCCGAACTGCAGGTTGGGTCGGACCACCGCCATCGTCGCCAGGTCGCCGTGGCCATGGTGGTGGTGCAGCTCCTCGCGCAGGTCGATGTCGGCGACGCCGTCGGCGTAGGTCACGAAGAACGTGGCCCCGTCCAGCCGATCCGCCACGGCGTGGATGCGCCCGCCGGTGGAGGTGTCCTCGCCGGTGAAGGCGGTCTCGACCTCTACCCCTGGCGGCCACGGTCCGGCGGCGGCGAAGCCGTCGATCAACTCCGCGCGATGGCCGGTGAGCAACAGGAACCGCTCGAAGCCCTGCGCGGCGTAGATCTGCACCACGTGCCAGAGGATCGGCATGCCGCCGATCTCCACGAGCGGCTTGGGGATCGACGGCGCGTCCTTCTGCAGGCGGGTGCCCCGCCCGCCGCACAGGATCACGACGGGGCCTGTGGAGTCCGGCGTCACGGCCGGAGCTTATGAGCTTGTCGCGGTTACGCGGCGCCCGGCGCGGTAGCGCCCTCCTCGGCGACCGAGTGCTCGCCCTCCGCGAACTCCTCGACGATCTTCGCGCAGAACGCAGGCAGGTCGTCGGGGTTGCGGCTGGACACGAGGCCCTGGTCGCAGACGACCTCCTCGTCGACCACCTCGGCGCCCGCGTTGCGCAAGTCGGTGCGGATGCTCGGGTAGGACGTGAGCTTTCGCCCGCGCGCAACGTCGGCCTCGATCAGGATCCACGGGCCGTGGCAGATCACGCCGACCGGCTTGCCGGTCGCGAAGAACTCCTTCACGAAGCCGACCGCTTCCTCGTCCTCGCGCAGGTGGTCGGGGTTGGCCACCCCACCGGGGAGGAT
>JBBSLY010000134.1:0-4412 GCA_038233455.1 Solirubrobacterales bacterium
CCCCGACATCGCCCAGTCGATGCACGACGAGACGCTCGCCGACGACTACTTCAAGACGGCCGAGTTCTGCTCGATGTGCGGGCCGAAGTTCTGCCCGATGCACAACTTCCGCGAGGTCGACTGGGAGGAGATCCGGTCGGTCGTGGCGGAGCGCAAGCGGGGCCGGGAGGCGGCGGTGGCGTAGGTCCGCATGAGTGGCGTTCGGCTATCACCGGGGAACGCACGAGCTCGGCCTCGCGATCGCGCTCGTGCCCGCGATGATCGCCGAGGGCACCGCTGTCCACCTGCTGCTGCCCGAAAGCTGGTTCTGGGCCAAAGGTCGCCGTCGCCACGCTTCACCTCTACGGCGTGGTCATGCTCCTGTCCTGGGCGGTCGGTCAGCGCACGCACCCACACCGGCTGCGCGACGGCCTGCTCGAGCTGCGCAGCGGGCAGCTCTACCGAACGCGGGTCAAGGCGACGCAGGTCGAGGCCATCGAGGTGAAGCCGTGGCGGGATGGGCAGCGGACCGGCCTTGCGGTAAGCGACGAGACGCCGCGCCTGGCGGTCGGCGGTAAGACCGACGTGCTGTTGCGCTTCGCCGCACCGGTGCGCATCGAGCGCCCGCTCGCCGATCCGCTGACGGTGACGAAGCTCGCGATCGCCGTCGACGACGCCGCGCGCTTCGTCGCCGCCGTCGAGGCGGCGCATGCCGAGCCAGACGCCGCGGGCTCGCCCGCCGACGATCAGGGACTGCTCGCCTGGATCGCCCCCGCGGATCTGGCGGACGCGCTGGCCTAGCCTCGCTGCACGTCGAGCCACTCGCCCACCGCGCCGTAGCTGCCGGCCCCACGCCTAGGCAGAGTCGATCCCAAGAATCAGCCCCAGTGCCCGCTCGACCTCGCGAAGGGTGTCGGCGTTCACCCGGCCGAGCCGCCGAAGCAGGCGCTTGCGAGCCACGGCCCTGACGCCCCGGCAGACCGCAACGCTGTCTCGCTCGATGCCTTCGTCGGAAGAGACCTCGGGCCGCAACGGCGAGGCGGCGCGCGAGCTGGACAACGGGACGACGACGATCAGCTCGTCCTCCAGCCCGGTCGCGATCTCGTCGACCGAGACGACGATCGAGGGGCGGTTCTTGCCGGGCTCGCCCCTCCGCGCCGCGCCGAGCGAGGTGAGCCAGATCTCGCCCCGGCGCGGATCAGTCGAGGCCATCGCCGATCGTCGCCTCCCATTCGCGATCCTCGGCCTTGACGGCGGCGAGGCCGGCATCCGCCCGAGTCGCATCTCGCTCGGCGCGGAAGATCGCCTCCCGGGCCACGTCGTGAGCTAGATCGGACAGCATCGCCGACAAGGAGACGCCGCGCTCGCTCGCCTGCTGGGCGAGAAGGTCGCGGGTCTCGCGGGTGACCCTGATCGTGGCGGTCTCGGTAGTCATGCTACGCAGCGTAGCGCCACAGATAGGCGACATGGTAAGGCTATCCCGAGCCCGGCCCCACCGCCCCTCGCGCCCGCCAGAGCGAGGCGCCCTGCAGCGCCCGTCTTCAGGAGACCGCCCGGCGGCCGTTGGCCACGGCGGCGTCGCAAGCCTCGGGAACGTCCCGATCGTCTTGGTCCACGCGGTGGGCCTGGTCTACGGTGCCGTCACGCTGGCAGTCGCGCTCAGGCTCCGCGGCCCGCTGCGCCCGCCCGCGAGCTGGGGCCGGTGCGACTGAGGAGGCGGCCGGGCTTCAGGCGAACCGACGCGGAGGGCCGGTCCCATAATCGGCTGCTGGTAGCGTCGTCAGCGGTGGCCGTCGCGGTTTCGACAGCACCAAAGAGCTCAAGCGTGTGGCGCCATCATCCGGTTGGCGCGTCGACCGGATATATGGAGGCGTTGAGGGACGCCTGGAATGCCCAAGTTGCGGAGGCGTGGAGGGTTTCCCCCTTCGCGGCGGAGCTGTCGGCGCTGTCGGAGACGCAGCTCACGCCGCTTCACGAGTACCTTGCCGCAGGACCAGCGCTGCCATTCCGCTACCTCAGCATCCACGGCCCGTCGAAGGATCGTCGGCTGAGCGAGGAAGCGCTTGTCGCCGAACTGTGCGAGCTGGCCGCCTGGGCCGACGGCATCGTCATGCACCCGGACACCATCAAAGAGCCGCACCTCTACCGCGATCTCGGGCGGAAGCTCCTGATCGAGAACATGGACTCTCGGAAGGAGCTGGGCCGGACGCAGGACGAGCTTGCCCCCACGTTCGCGGACCTGCCGGAGGCAGGCTTCTGCTTCGACATCGCGCACGCCTGGTCCATCGACCCGGAGATGTCGGTCGCAAGCGAACTACTGGACACGTTCGGCGAACGGCTGAGGCACCTTCACATAAGTTCGCTCTCGTCGGACCTTCATCACGTTCCCCTCAGTGAGGAACACGAGGAACTGTTCGGTCCGCTGCTCCAACGGTGCCTTGACGTCCCCTGGATCCTCGAGGCCCCGCCGCGCCCGAGCTGACCGGCGGGAGTGGCTCGCGCCGACCAAAGCCCGCTCGAGCAGCTGGGCGCCAGTCGCGGCCGCGATGTAGCATCACGATGCTATGATGCTCAGGTGTCGAAGACCAGAACAACGCTTACGATCGACGAGTCCGTCCTGCGAGCGGTGAAGCTTCGGGCTGCGCGCACGGGGAAGGGAGACAGCGAGGTGATCGAGGAGGCTGTTCGCAAGTCGCTGGGACTCGATCTGCTCGATCGGATCTGGGCACGGGCGGACATGGATCCCGATGAGGCGATGGAGTTCGCCCTCGAGGCACAGCGCGCTGCTCGCGGTGCGACGACTTGACCCTTGCGGGCCGTTCTCGATTCCAACGTCCTCGTATCGGCCCTGCTCTCCCGGGATGGACCGCCGGCTGAGCTCCTGCGGCGGTGGCTTGAAGGCGAGTTCGAGCTCGTGGTCTCGGCAGCCCTCCTGCGGGAGCTGGAGAGGGTGCTGGGGTATTCCAAGATCGAAGCCCGCCTCGAGGCGGGACGAGGGCTCGAGTTCCTGCGCCTCTTGGCCGAAGAGGCGGTCGTTGCCGCCGATCCAGCAGAGGCCGGGCCTCCAGCCGCCGAAGTGCCGGACCCAAACGACGAGTACCTGATTCGGCTGGCCGTGACCGAGGCCGCCGTCATCGTCTCAGGTGATCGTCACCTGACGCTCCTCGCCCCCGAGTTCCCGGTCCATACCCCAGCGAAGTTCGTTGCGCTCCTCGACTCCAGCTCAGCGCGATCGGGCTGACAACCGAGGGCCGCGGGTTCGAATCCCGCCCCCGCTGCTGGGGTTCTCGCCCGCGCCCCGAATGGCCTTGGCGAAGCGGTGGGGGCTCATGACGCGGCGGCGTGTGGTTGGGGATGCACGCGGTCCAGCGCCAGCGGTGGGCAGCGGACGTGACCGCTGGTGAAGCGGCCGACGGGTTGGTGTAGGCAGATGGTGGCGCTGTCGTCGTCGAGGTCGATGACGCGGCCGCGGATGCCGCGCAGGTACTTGGGTGTGACGGTGTGGTTGATGCGGACCTCGTCACCGACGCACAGCGCCGCGAGCGCGGTGGCGGCCTTGACTGTGTGCAGAAGGTGGCGCCGCGCGTCGATCGCGTCGGCGAGCGCGGTCAGGTGGTGGTCGAGCTCGCCGTCGGCAATCGCGTCGAGCAGCAGCCGCTCGGGATCAGCGGCCGGCCGCGGACCTGACCGTCCCGCGGGGAGCGCCGCGCGATGTTTGGGGCTGGTCGGTCGGCGCGAGCGTTTGGCCATCGCCGGGATCATCGCCGCGCGCTCGGACCGAACCGGTCAGATCGGCGCGCCGTTCGGCGGCCACGGCTGGCCGGCGGCCGTGAGCGCACCGCGATCGGCGAGGGCGGTGAACAGGCCGAGCCGCTCGCCGATGCGGATCGTCGCGAGGTCGAGGGCTTCGATCGCGGCCCCGAGCAGCCGCCCGGCGAAGGGGTCGCGTCGCTCGGCGTCGGGTGCGGCGGCGGCCTCGTCTTGGCTGGCGGGCTGGGGTGCGGTGGTCGTAGACATGGCGCTCCTCTGAGTCTGGGTGGTGTTGCGCACACCGTGCCGGTGGAGCGCTCGCCCAGCGTCCAGGCAGCGTCCGGCGCTTCGCCCCTGCTCGCGCCAGCTACAGGACGTGCCCCGGCTGCTCGCCCTGAATCGCTCGCGCTCAGGCGGGGAGCGTGGCGTAGGCCATGCAGCCGCTGGTGCGGAGCTCCGCCGGACCGCCCAGCGCGGCGTGCAGCTGCTCGGCGGTCCTTGGCACACCGATCTCGCCGGCGCGATGCAGGAGCCGCAGGTAGCGCCGGCCGCGGCGCGTCTCGGCGACCAGGCCAGCGAGGTGGAGCGTTCCGCCAGGCGTGAGTTGCGAGCGCAATGCCTCTGCGAGCGCGGCGGGGTCGTCGAAGAGGTGGGTCAGCCCGAGGCCCAGGACAGTGGTGAAC
>JBBSLY010000135.1:0-4410 GCA_038233455.1 Solirubrobacterales bacterium
GAAGTGCCGGTCGTTGTCGGCGGGATCATCCCCCCGGCCGACGAGCGTGCGTTGCTCGATGGGGGCGTCGCCCGGGTCTACACGCCCAAGGACTTCGAGGTGTCGAAGATCATGGGCGACATCGTGGACCTCGTGGCCGAGCGCCACGCGGCCGGCACGCCCGCTTAGCGCCCCATTCAGCGGTCCCGGCTAGTTTGACGGCCGTGACGAGCGAGCGCAGCCGGCCGGCGAGCAGCGAGGCCTCGGAGCTGGGCGCCCGCCTGCGCGAGCGCGACCTGACCGCCGCCCCCGCTGCGCTCAACCTGATCGAGGACCGCTCCGCGCAGGCGCGAGAGGCGACCGCGCAGCTGCTGGCCGAGGTCTCACCCACAGCCCTCGACGGCGAGGCCCCCGCCCACATCGTGGGCGTCACAGGCCCGCCCGGAGCGGGCAAGTCTTCGCTGCTCAGCGCGCTCGTCGAGCACTGGCGCGCCGATGGGCGCACGGTGGCGGTGCTTGCCGTGGACCCCTCCTCACGGCGCTCGGGCGGCTCACTGCTCGGCGACCGCGCCCGGATCGACCACGATCCCCGCGACGGCGGCGTTCTGATCCGCTCGACGGCCGCGGGCGGCCGCCTCGGCGGCCTGGCCGCCCCGACGCGCGAGGCCGCCCAGGCCCTCGCCACCGCCTACGACACCGTGGTGGTGGAGACCGTGGGCGTCGGGCAGTCCGAAACCGATGTCGAGGAGGTGTGCGACACCGTGGCGGTGGTCGTGCAGCCCGGCTCGGGGGACACGCTCCAGTTCCTGAAGGCGGGGATCATGGAGGTGCCCGACGTGCTCGTGGTCACCAAGTCCGACCTCGGCGAGATCGCCGCCCGCGCCCACCGTGACCTGAGCGCGGCGCTGAGCTCCCTCGGCTCCGACCACGTGCCCGCGATCGCAGTGTCCTCGCTCCCGCCTGCGCAGGGCATCGAGGAGCTGGTGCGCGCCCTCGACTCCCACCGGGACGCCCTCGACTTGCCCGCCCGGCGGCTACGCTCGCGGCGGATGATGGCGCTCGGCGAGCTGGTGGCAGAGCACGGCGACAGCGCGCTCAGGGCCCTGGGCGGCCGGCGCGCGGCAGAGCGCAGGCTGGCGGCCGAGCCACCCTCGGCCGACGTGGCGGCACTGGTTCGGACGCTGCGCAGCCAGGCCGGCGGCGAATGAGATCGTTGCCTGTCCAGGTGGCGATCCTCGTCGCGGTGCTGGCCATCACCACCGCGGTCGCCGCGGCGGCGGGCGCCGCGAACCTCGGGACGGCGCTCGGAATCGCTCAGATCCCCTTCACCCTGGTTCTGATCGCCCTGCTGCTGCGTCGCTGACGTCGCGTTCCGCGAGCTCCGCACACGCGGCGTCGAGCTGCACCGGCGTGTTGACGCTGCGAACGGCGCCGGGCCCCACCGAGACGGCTACCGGCTCGAGGGCCGCCACCGCGCCCCTCAACCGTTCGCCCTTCGCAGCCTGGGCCAACCGAGGCAGTGCGTCCGGGCGGTAGATGCCGAGCAGCGGCTCGCTGCGCCCCCCGGCTTGGGCGATCACGGCGAGCGCCCGCGGGGATCCCTCGGCGGCGGCCAGGAGGGCCCGGAGGGCGTCGGGCTCGACGAAGGGCATGTCCGCCGCGCAGATCAGCACCTCCTCGCCCGCCTCGCGCAGCGAGAAGACGATGCCCGTCAGGGGGTGCCGGGGCTCGGCAGGCTCGTTCCAGCGCCGGACGCCACGGGGAAGCGGCGGGAGCGTCGTATCCGCCTTGCAAGTCACCGCCAGCCGGGAGGAGATCGGGGCGAGGGCGGCCAGCGGCCAGCCGATCATCGGCCGCCCGGCCAGCGGCACGGCCGGCTTCGACTGCCCCACCTCGCCCATGCGGGAGCCGAGCCCCCCGGCGAGCACCACCCCGATCACGGTAGGTCAGCCGCCGAGCGCCGCGATCCGGTAGCCCCCGTCCTCCCGGACCAGGCGAATCGTGTCCTCGATCGGGTCCTGGCCCTCGGCAGTGCTGCGCACCCGCGCGTCGGCCCGATCGCCGGAGATCCGGATCGACAGTACCTCGATCTCAGGGCGGCGGACGTCGCCGGCGGTGGAGCGCACCAAGCCCTCACAGTCCGCGCCACCCGCACGTTCGCGAGCGTCGGCGCTCAGCAGGTCTTCGCAGATGGTCCCGAAGTCGCGCAGCCTGGAGGCCGCCTCCAGCCTCTCGACCACCTCCCCCACCTGGCGCGAAACGCCCTTGGCAGGGGGCGGATCGGCCCCCGGCTCGTCGTCCGAACAGCCCCCCAGGATGGCCAGCGCGAGCATTGCGGCGAGGCCTGCCTTCACACCTGCGAGCATAATGAGCAGATGGAGGGCTCAGCCGCGGACTCAGTCGGAACCCGGTCGAGCTGGCTTCGCTGCTACCGCTGCTGGTCGCAGAACCTCGAGGTCCAGCTCCACTACGAAGGCATCCTGAAGGTCGACCCCCAGACGGCCGAGGCCGTCGAGCCGGTCGAGGAGGTCCAGGAGGCCGTCGTCCAGTGTCTGGAGTGCATGCACGACCAGCCCCATCTGAGCCTGGCCTTCTACGAGGAGGACGGCCGGCGCGTGAGCCGCATCGAGGCCGTTGAGGATCGCTGGGAGCGGATGGTGACCGGCACCCCGTGGGTGGCCTCCTGCACGGTGGCGGTCGAGGGCGACCAGGTGGAGTCCTGTTCGGGCCCGGAGGCCGCCGACTCGCTGGCGTTCGCCGCCTTCGGTGAGCACGGAACGCGTGAGTTCTTCACCCACGTGCGCTTCCACAAGCACGAAGACGAGGGCCAGATCGTGATCCACATGCTCGTCGAGCTCTACGCAAGCTCCGCGGAGGAGGCCAACGAGGTGCTCCAAGGTGCGGCCCGCGGGGCACTGACGATCACGTCGCTCGCCGAGGAGTCACGGCCGCCCGCGTCGAGCGGCGAGGGTGGCCACTAGGCCCATACGGCAGCCATAGCGGGCAGCGCTCCTTACACTGCCGCGCATGTTCCGCAGCATCCTGCGCTTCGTCGGGTCCGTGCTCACGGTCAGCGGTCTGCTGATGCTCTCCGATGCCGGCGCAACACTGCTCTGGCAGGAGCCGGTCAGCTGGCTGGTGGCCCAACGCGAACAGGAACAGCTCGAGGAGGCCTTCGCATCGCCCCCTCGGCGGGTACTCGAGAAACAGCCGCTTCCCGGCGATTCGATCGGGCGAATCTCGCTACCAAGCCTCGACCGCCGCTACTTCGTGATCGAAGGCACCGAGACCGACGATCTGCGCAAGGGCCCCGGCCACTATCCAGAGACCCCCCTGCCGGGCGAGCGCGGCACCGTTGCCATCGCCGGTCACCGCACCACGTACGGCGCCCCGTTCCGCACGATCGACCAGCTCAAGCGCGGCGACCGGATCAAGGTGGAAATGCCCTACGCCACCTTCGTCTACAGGGTGGAGAAGACCAAGATCGTCGAGCCGACCGACCTCTCGGTGCTGAGGAAGGTCCGCTACAACCGCCTGATCCTGAGCGCGTGTCACCCCCTCTACAGCGCCGCCCAGCGGATCATCGTCTTTGCCCGGCTACAGAAACGCGCCAATCGGTCGACTGTGAAGTGAGCCCTGCTCCTGCTCCAGCGACGAGTCGTCGCGGGACTCGAAGAACAGGATCAAGGCCACCACCATGGCCAGCGATATGGCCAGAACGGCGACCCAGTAGATAACCCGTCCGATGACTCGCACCGCCCAGAGCCTAGCGCCGGACGGCCATCTGGCAGATCGGCCCCTGAGGCTTCTGAAAGACAATCCGGTGCTGATCCCGGCTCTTGCAGGGGTCGCAATCCTGCTAGCCCTGGGCGGCTCGGAGGCGGGCTTCTACCCGGTAAGCACGAGCCTTCGCCCCGGCCTGGGCTGGTACCCCGCGGCACTCCTCGTGCTGGCTCTGCTGGTGGCCACGGCGATCGCCGTGCCTCCCCGTCGGCCGCTGCCGCGAGCGCTGGTCGTGGCGCTAGTGGCCTTGGGGGGCTTCACGGCATGGAGCTACCTGTCGATTCTGTGGGCCGAGCAGCAGGGGGTGGCGTGGGACGGGGCCAACCGCACAGCGCTGTACCTCCTGGTCTTTGCGTTGTTCAGCCTGTGGCCTCTGAGTGGACGGGCTGGTGGCGTCGTGCTGGCCGCGCTGGGACTCGGCATCGCCTCACTGGGTCTGGTCGAGCTGTTGAAAGCGAACGCTGCGAGCGAGCCGATCGCCTACTTCACCGGCGCGCGCTTCGCGGAACCGGCCGGCTACATCAACGCAAACGTAGCGCTGTGGACGCTCGGGCTGTGGCCCTGCCTGTATCTGGCGTGTAGTCGCGAGATCTCCGTCCCCGCACGCGCCCTCGCCATGGGTGGCGCCGGCCTGCTGGGCTGCCTGGC
>JBBSLY010000136.1:0-4395 GCA_038233455.1 Solirubrobacterales bacterium
ACCGTCAAGCCCTTCCGGGCGGGGGCCATCTGCCTGCTGCTGGGCCTGACGTTGGGCCTCGCCGCGGGATCCCTCGGCCTGGGGCCGGGTCGTGCCGCGCACTCCCCGCTGCTCGACACGGCCTATGTCAGCGCACGGGGCGGCGTCCTCGGCGAGCTCGAACTGTGGATCACGAGCACGCTGTTCTCGACGCTCGGCGCCCACATCGTCTTCCTGTTCCTGATGGCCGGCGGGATCCTGCTGGTCACGGGGGCGTCGGTGGCGGGGTTGGTCGCCACCACGCGCCGGCGAGTCGTCACCACCTCCGAGCGGATGCGCCGCTCGACCGGCGACGTGACGGCGTCGCTTGCCCGCCACACCCGTTCCACCGAGCGCCTCGCTGCCCCGAGCCCCGATCCCAACCACCCGCCCGAGCCCCCGGGCGAGGACCCCGTCGTGCACGCAACCCACGTCGAGGCGCCGGCGCTCGACGCCGAGGCGCGCTACCCGGACCTCTTCCAGGGCGAGCCCGACGCGGCCGATGCCGAGCCGGCCGCCGACGAGGACTTCAAGACCGACGAGCCCGTCGCCGAGGATGGCCCGATCGAGGAGGAGCCCGGCGTCACGGCCGAGCCCGACGAGCCGGGCCTGCCGGACGCCGAGTCGCTCACGCCGCTCGGCAATCGACGCACCGGGGTCACCGAGGCCGACGAGATCGAGTACACGCTGCCGCGCGCTAACGCCCTCAAGCGCTCCAGCGGCAAGCCGAAGGCGGCCAGCGGCGCCGACGAGCGCGTGGGCGCACAGCTGGTCGAGGCCCTGGGCCACTTCGGCGTCGACGCCACCGTCATGGGTGGCGTGAGCGGGCCGCACGTCACGCGCTACGAGGTCCGCTTGGCCCCCGGCATCAAGATGTCCAAGGTCGCGAATATGCGCGACGACCTGGCCTACGCGCTCGCCGCGGAGGACGTGCGCATCCTCGCACCGATCCCCGGCAAGCGGGCCGTGGGGGTAGAGGTGCCCAACAAGGTGCGCCAGATGGTCCACCTGGGCGACGTGGCCCAGGAGGCGCCGCAGGGCTGGTCCCCGCTCACCGCCTGGCTCGGCAAGGACATCGACGGGCGCGCGATCGGCATCGACCTGGCCAGCCAGCCCCACGTCCTGGTGGCGGGCACCACCGGCTCGGGCAAGTCGGGCTGCGTGAACGCCGTGCTCGCTTCGATCCTGATGCGCGCGAGCCCGAACGAGGTCCGCATGGTGCTCGTCGACCCCAAGCAGGTCGAACTGAACCTCTACGAGAAGATCCCGCACCTGATCACGCCCGTGGTCACGAGCCCGCGGCTGGCCGCCAACGTGCTTCAGAACCTGATCAAGGAGATGGAGGAGCGCTACACGCTGATGAGCGCGGCCCGCACCCGCAAGCTCGAGGAGCTGAACAGGGTGCGGGTACGCGAGGGCGAGGCCCCGCTGCCCTACCTCCTGTGCGTGATCGACGAGCTGGCCGACCTGATGATGATCGCCCCGGGCGAGGTCGAGGACGCGATCATCCGCCTGGCCCAGAAGTCGCGCGCGGTGGGCATCCATCTGCTGCTGGCCACCCAGCGCCCCAGCGCGGACATCATCACCGGGATGATCAAGGCCAACGTGCCGGCGCGGCTCGCGTTCGCGGTGTCCTCGCAGACGGACTCGCGGGTGATCCTCGACCAGAACGGCGCCGAGTCGCTGCTGGGCAAGGGCGACATGCTCTTCCGACCCGGCAGCGGCACCAAGCTCAGCCGCATCCAGGGGGCGGTCGTGACCGAGGAGGAGATCGAGAAGATCACCGCCCACTGGCGCCGCCAGGGCGAGCCCGAGCTGCGCGAGGAGATGCTCGAGGCGATCGAGGGCGAGGCCTCAGACGACGCCGACTTCCATCCCGATCAGGACGAGTTACTGGCCGACGCGATCCGCACCGTGGTCCAGATGGACACGGCCTCGACCTCGATGCTCCAGCGCCGCCTGCGGGTCGGCTACACCCGCGCGGGCCGGCTGATCGACATGCTCGAGCGCCGCGGGGTGATCTCCGGGTATGAAGGGTCCAAGGCGCGCAAGGTGCTCGTGACCGAGGCCGAGCTGCCGCGAGTCCTGGCAGGGCTGGAGCAGTCGCCCGCCGAAGCCGTCGCCGGTCCGCCAGAATAGGCGCACGCCATGGCGCCGATAGGCGAAAAGCTCAGGGAGGCGCGCCTGCGCCAGGGGCTCGACATCGCCGATGTCGAGGAACGCACCAAGATCCGTGCGAAGTACCTCCGGGCGCTGGAGACCGAGGAGTGGAGCCTGCTCCCGGGCCACACGTTCGTCAAGACCTTCCTGCGCACCTACGCCGAGCAGGTGGGCATCGACGCCCACATGCTGGTCGAGGAGTACCGCGTCGGCCACGAGGGCGAGGAGGAGACCGACGTGGCCCCGATCGCGTCCAAGCCGGCGTCCCGGCGCGACCCGCGTACGCGTGACCGCCGGCGAGGATCTGCGCAGGGGCCACCCGGGCGCGGAGTGGTGCTCGCACTGGCGGCGGTGGCAGTAGTGGCCTTCCTGCTCGTCCTGGGACTCTTCGGCGAGGACGAACCGGGGGACGACCAGGCCGCCACCACGGCCACCGAGAGCCGCACCACGTCCACGACCGGGCGCCGGCGCCGCCAGACGCCCCGCAGCCGCCAGACGCCCAAGCGCGTGGTGATGCGCGTCTCGCCGTCGGTCCCGACCTATGCCTGCGTGGACACCGGAGAGGGAACCGACATCCTCTTCGAAGGCACCCTCGAGGGCGCCCAGACATTTCGTAACGCGCAGCTGGTCCGGATCAACCTCGGCAAGCGATCGGTCGAGGTGCGCGTGAACGGCAAGCCGGTCGAGATCGCCGACAGCCCAGAACCGATCGGACTCGAGGCGAACCGGGCCGGCACCGAGGAGATCGCCGAGGGCGCGAGGCCCTGCGTCTCGTGACCGCCGGTTTTGCCGCATGAGTGTCCGCGCCGGGGTCGTGATCACGGGCACGGAGGTGCTCACCGGGCGCGTGCGCGACCGCAACGGCCCGTGGCTCTCCGACCGGCTGCTCGAGCTCGGGATCGAGCTCGCCCACATCACCATCTGCGGCGACCGGCCCGAGGACATGGAGGCCCAGCTGCACTTCCTCTCTGACCAGGGTGTCGAGCTGATCGTGACCAGCGGCGGCCTCGGGCCCACCGCCGACGACCTCACGCTCGAGGTGGTGGCCGGGTTCACCGGGCGCCCGCTGGCGCTCGACGAGGCACTCGAGCAGCGGATCGCCGACATCCTCGAGCCGCTGATGAAGCGCTGGCCAGACCTGGACTTCGACGCCGTGCGGGCATCCAACCGCAAGCAGGCGCTGGTGCCCGATGGCGCGACTGTCCTTGAGCCCGCGGGCACAGCGCCGGGCATCGTGGTGCCTCCGCGTGACGGCTCCGGGCCCACGGTGGTCGTGCTGCCTGGCCCGCCGCGCGAGCTGCACGCGCTGTGGGACGCCGCGGTCCAGACGCCCGCGTTCGCGGACGCTGTCGCGGGCGCCGGGGACTACGAGCAGTCAATGCTGCGGCTGTTCGGAATACCCGAGTCCGAGATCGCCGAGACCCTGCGCGTGGCCGAGGAGCGGATCGATGGCTTCGAGGCGCTCGAGATCACCACCTGCCTGCGCCGCGGCGAGGTCGAGGGGGTGGTGCGCCATGAGCCCGCGGCGGCCCCGGCCTGGGCTGCTCTGGAAGCGTTGATCGGCGAGCGCACGAGCGCACGCTGTTCTCGTCCGACGGCTCGACGGTGGACGAGCAGGTGGCCGAGCTGCTGGCGGGCTCGGCCGTGGCCACGGCCGAGTCCTGCACCGCCGGGCTGCTGGCGGCGCGGCTGGCTGAGCGGCCCGGCAGCTCGGAGTACCTGGCCGGAGGGACGGTCGCCTACGCGGATGCAGTGAAGGTTGACCAGCTCGGCGTCGACCCCGCGTTGATCGAACGCCACGGGGCGGTGTCCGCGGAGGTGGCAGAGGCGATGGCGGCGGGTGCGCTGGAGCACTTCGGCGCCGACGTCGCCGTCGCCATCACCGGCATCGCCGGACCGGGAGGGGGTACCGAGGAGAAGCCGGTGGGGACCGTGTGCTGGTGCGTCTTGGGCTCCGACGGCGCCTCGATGGCGCGGTCGGTGCGCCTGCCGGGAGACCGCGCCGAGGTGCGCGATCGCTCGACCACAATCGCGATGCACATGCTGCGGCGGGCGCTCAGGGGCGAGGAACTGCCCGCCTGAGAGCCGCGGTGCTAAACCGCCACCCACGCTTGCATTGCGCGTCCATATGGACAAGGCTGCGCCAAAGGTATCCGCGCCTCACGAAGGAGAGGTGAAAGATGGCGAGCAAAGTGCTGATCAACTTGGCCACGGGGC
>JBBSLY010000137.1:0-4247 GCA_038233455.1 Solirubrobacterales bacterium
CGCAGGCGGCCAACTACCCGTTCACCACGGTGGAGCCCAACGTGGCGATCGTGAGCGTGCCCGACGAGCGCCTGGATCGGGTGGTCGAGACGGTCGGCGCGACCCCGACCGTGTACGAGACGATGGAGTTTCATGACATCGCCGGCCTCGTCCGCGGCGCACACAAGGGCGAGGGACTCGGCAACCGTTTCCTCGCCAACATCCGCGAGACGGATGCCCTCGTGCACGTGGTGCGTGCCCACGACGACGAGCAGGTGGTGCACCCCGAGGGACGCGTCGACCCGCTGGGCGACATCGAGACGGTGGAGACCGAGCTGCTCTACGCCGACCTCGAGTCCGCCGAGCGGCGCCTGGAAAAGGTGCGGCGCGAGGCGAAGTCGCTCGACAAGGCCAAGGTCGCCGAGGAGGCGTGGCTGCGCGAGCTCGTCGGCGCCCTCGGCGAGGGGCGCCCGGCACGCGCTGTGGCCGTGCCCGAGGCCGCGCCCGACGCGCTGGCCAACCTCCAGCCGCTGACCGCCAAGCCGGTGCTCTACCTCGCGAACGTGGCCGAGGGCGACGCGCTGGCCGTGCCGCCCGCGCTCGCCGACCACGCCGAGGCGGCCGGCGCGCGAGCCGCCGCGGTTTCCGCGCGCATCGAGGCGGAGCTCTCAGAGCTCGACGCCGCCGAGGCCGCGTCCATGCGCGTGGAGCTGGACGCCGGCGAGTCGGGACTCGCCACCGTGATTCGCGAGGCGTGGGCGCTGCTGGGACTGATTACGTTCTTCACCGCCGGCGAGGCCAAGGAGGGGCGGGCGTGGGCGATCCCGGCGGGCACGCTCGCCCGG
Organism: Solirubrobacterales bacterium; assembly: GCA_038233455.1. Taxonomy (GTDB): domain Bacteria; phylum Actinomycetota; class Thermoleophilia; order Solirubrobacterales; family Thermoleophilaceae; genus JAAYBF01. The sequence continues at coordinate 825 of JBBSLY010000137.1, forward strand.
CGCGCGGCGGGACGCATCCACACCGACATCGAGCGTGGCTTCGTGGCCGCGGAGGTGGTCGGGTGGGAGGACCTCGTCGAGGCGGGCGGATACGCGACGGCGAGGGAGCGGGCCAAGCTGCGAGTCGAGGGGCGCGACTACGAGGTGCGCGACGGCGACGTGATTACGGTGCGCTTCACGCCCTGACGGGTTTCACTCAGCGCACGCGCACGGGGGGCCCGGCCACCGAGCCGGCCCGCACGCGATACGTCCCACGGCCCGCGACGGGGGCGCGGAAACGGCCCTCGCGCGACGTGGCGACTCGACCGACGCGCCGCCATGCACCACCGCGCCGGCGCTCGACCACTATCCGGCGCGACCGAGGCGGCGGCTCGAACGCGCCGGCGATCACAGAGGCAGAGCGCGCGGTGCGCACGCGCCGGCTGCGCTTGACCTGGGAGGCGGAGACCTTCGTGAAGAACGCCCAGCTGTCAAACAGCCCCAGCCGCGCCCGGATGTCCGAGCCGGTGAGGGTGCGCGAGGCGCGCGATCCGACGACGCGGGCGCGCACGATCCGCGGCGACTTGCCGCGCTGTACGACGTCGACCTCGCGCAGCCGACCGGGCGCGCCGAGCCGCGCCCCGAGCTGGCGGTTGGAGAAGCGAAACGTCCACCGGTGCTTCGGCGAGATGCCGTCGTAGGGGTCGCGCACGCTCTCGAGATAGGGCTGGGGCTCAGCGCCGAGGAAGGAGAGCTCGACGTTCTCTGTCCGGCCTCCCGAGGTCGAGAAGTAGTACGTCACGATCGGCTCGCCGTCGTAGGTGAGCACCTCGCCGGCGGTGTCGGCGATCGCGCGGTCGGTGCGCGAGTCCTCAGCAGAGACGCCGGCGTAGACCTGCGAGCGGGTGTCGGGGTAGAGATCGAACACCTCGCCGGTCTTGCGCGTGGCAAGCGCGTAGGTGCGCGCGGCCACCGCCTGGGTGCGTAGCGCGTCGACGTCCCAGCTGGCGGGCATCTCCCCGGGAACCACGCCGCGCAGGTAGGCGTCGATGCGCAGGTAGTTGATAGCGGTCACGCCCCCGACGGCTCCGGGGCGCAGCACCATCGCGCCGCGGTAGCGGCCGGAGTCGATGCCGTTCAGGGCCGGCCCCATCAGCTTGATCGGGCCGCGGCCGGAGACCTTGACCCGGCCGCTGAACGTGCCGACGCCCGCCACGCGCAGCTTTCCGCTGCGCGTCTGGGTGACCTTGTAGAGCCTGCGCCCCACCTTCTTGCCGCCGACGCGCGAGGCGCCGCTGAAGCGCACGTAGGGGTCGCTTGCCTGCAGGAGCACCCGTACCGGCCGGCTGGGCGCCTGGCCGATCTCGGTGCCCTTGTAGTAGTGGCGGAGGATGCCCTCGTAGGACGCGCCGTTCTGCGCGTAGCCGTAGGCGCCGTACTGGCTCATCCCGATGCCGTGGCCGAAGCCCGCACCGCGGACCACCCAGCGGCTGGCGGCACCGGCCGGCGCAGCGGCGACGAAGAGAATGAGTGCTGTCAGGAGAAGGGTCCGGCGCATGGCGTGTCCGTGGGTGTCTTCGGCCCCAACAACCGTCTGCCTGCGTCAAGGTAGCGGTGTCGGGGGGTCGGCCCGCCCGGTGCACTCACTCGACCGAGAACAGCCGCCACTGGCCGGGAACGCCTCTCAGCTCGTGCTCCCCCCGCTCTGCGAAGTCGATGCCCGAGCCCACCACGAGGTCCTTCACGGTGCTCGACACCAGCACCTCGCCCGGCCCGGCGTGGCCCATCACGCGCGCGCCGATGTGCACGGCCATGCCCCCCACGTCGTTGCCGATCACCTCGCACTCACCGGTGTGAAGGCCGGCCCGGATCTCGATGCCGAGCCCCCGGACCTGCTCGCCGATCGCCTTCGCGGCGCGGATCGCGCGGGCCGGTCCGTCGAAGGTGGCCAGCACTCCGTCGCCCGTGGACTTGACCGCACGGCCGCGATGGCGCGCCACCTCGCGACCGATCACGCGGTCGTGGCGCTCGAGCACCTGGCGCCAGGCGCTGTCTCCCAGGTCGGCGGCGCGCTCGGTGGAGCCGCAGATGTCGGTGAACAGGACCGTGGCGAGCACCCGGTCGGGCTCGGGCTCGTGGCGCGCGCCGGTAAGGAACTCCTCGATCTCGCCGAGGATCGCCTCGGAGTCGCCTGCGCTGAAGAGGCTGTCGGTGCCCTCGAGCTCCACATAGCGCGCATCGGGAATGTGCTCCCCGAGATAGCGGCCGTGCTCGACGCGCAGGAAGGGGTCTTCGCGCCGGTGCATGATCAGGGTCGGGACCCGGATCGTGGGCAACACGTGGCGTACGTCGGTCTTGCCTACGGCGTCCATGATCTGACGGATCGTGCCGGGGCTCGCCGAGTAGCGCTCCATCCGCCCCGCCCATTCGGCGTAGGCTGGATCGTCGGCCTTGCTCGGCGCCAAACTCAGTGGGATCGCCCCTTGGCCCCACTGCGCTACCACCGCGTCGATGCGCGCCGCGCGATCGGCGTCGCTGGGGGCCCAGTCGTAGTCGGGCGCCCAGCGCGAGCACGCGAAGGTGCAGTAGAGGATCAGCGACTCGACCCGGTCCGGGTGGGTGGCGGCGAAGAGCATCGCCAGCAGCCCGCCCTCGAGCGATGCCAGCAGCGACGTGCGCTCGGTTTCGGTGGCCTCCATCACCGCCAGCACGTCGTCCATCTGGTCCTCGAGCGTGGGCACTCCCAGCCACGGGTCCGACAGCCCGGCGCCGCGGCGGTCGAAGGAGATCAGCCGGGCGTAGGAGCAGACACGCTCGAGAAACGCCCGCACCGTCGGCTCCTCGACCAGCACCTCGATCTGGCCCATCCAGGTGGGGATGTACACGAGGCTGGTGTCACCGTCCCCCACCGCCTGGTAGGCGATGTGCAGGTCACCGCTCTTCGTGTAACGGGTCGGCGCGCCGATGCCGGGCAGGCTACTCCCGGCCCCCAGGTAGCCTCCGGGCGGTGAAAAAGCGCCGCGCATCGGAGGTGTTCGTCGAGTGCCTGGAGGCCGAGGGCGTCAAGCACGTGTTCGGCATCCCCGGCGAGGAGACGCTCGACCTCAACGAGTCCCTCGCCGACTCCTCGATCGACTTCGTCCCGGTCCGCCACGAGCAGGGCGGCGCCTACATGGCCGACGCCTACGGGCGGCTGACAGGGCACGCGGGCGTCTGTCTGGGCACGCTGGGACCGGGGGCGCTGAATCTCGTGACGGCCGTGGCCGACGCCTACCTCGACCGCGCGCCGCTGGTCGCGCTCACCGGCCAGGGCGACCTGGAGCGGATGCACAAGGAGTCACACCAGTACATCGACCTCGTCCGGGTCATGCGTCCGATCACCAAGTGGAACGCGCGCCTGAACGACCCCCGGATCATCCCCGAGGTGGTGCGCAAGGCATTCAA
>JBBSLY010000138.1:0-4103 GCA_038233455.1 Solirubrobacterales bacterium
GAGTCGCGCAGCAGGTTGGTGGAGAACTGCGCGAACTCCGGGCCGGTGACCTCCTCCGAGGCCGCGAAGAGCCCCTGGACGGAGCTCAGACCGCTGAGGTTCAGGGCAAAGCGGCTGCGCAGATCGGACGCGGCGCGGGAGGCCTCGCCGGCCCGCTCGTCGCTCACGCGCCGCTGCTCGGCTTCGTTGACGACCGCGGCCACGGAGATCGATGCGCACGCGAGGCCGAGCGCCACCGCGGCCGCCAGTCCCCCCCTAAGGCTCATACGGTCTACCTCGACCGCTCGGACATAAACCGTGAGTTCCGCGCAGGCTTATGCGGCGACGAGCTGAGCCACCTTGCGCTGAACGTCCTTGGTCTTGACCACGTGCTTGTCCATCCCGAGCTCCTTCGGTTCGAGGCCGAGAGCCAGGCCGACCATCTGGGGCAGGTGCAGGACGGGGATGTCGAGGTCACGCTCGACGAACTTTGATGCATCCGGCTGCTGCATGTCGAGGTTGAGGTGGCAGAGCGGGCAGGGGGTGACCAGGCAGTCGGCCCCCGAGTCGATCGCGTCGGCCAGATGGCGGCCCGCCTGGCGTAGCGACGTGGTGCGGTTCATCGTGATCACCGGAAAGCCGCAGCACTTGTGGCTGCCCGCGTACTGGATCGGCTGCGCGCCGAGGATCTCGATCAGGAGATCGAGGTACTTGTCGCGATTGGGGTGCTCGTCGAAGCCGAGCCGGTGGGTCGGCCGCACGATGTAGCAGCCATAGAAGGGCGCGATCCGCAGGCCCTCCAGCGGGCGGACGATCTTCGCGGCGAGCTTGTCGAGGCCGATCTCCTCCACGAGCAGCCACAGGAAGTTCGTGTTCCACCAGCCGTCGCTCTTCTCATAGGTCAGGCTCTGATCGCGCAGGGTCTCGTTGATGGTCTGGCGGTAGGCGCTGTCTGAGTCCAGGCGCTCGCGGCACTCTGACTGCGCCCCCTGGCAGGTGGAGCAGATGTTCATCATCCCCGCGGCGCCCTCCACCCCCTGCGCGAGCGCGAAGGTGCGCGCGTTGAGCGTGTCGGCGAGCTCTTGGTTGTGCTCTGCGATCACGCCCGCGCCGCAGCAGTTGGCGCGGTCGAGCTCCACCAGCTCGAGGTCGAGCTTCGGTGCCACGAGGGCCATCGAGCCGTGCAGCTCGGGGGTGAAGCCGCGCGATACGCAGCCGGGCCAGTAAGCGAGCTTCATCTAGTCAGTCCCTCCTCGGAGCCTTCGGCTTGGGCGCCTTCTTCGTCGCCGGGGTCGTCATTGACGATGTAGAGGTTGAGCTCGAGACGCTCGTCGCGCAGCTCGATCCGCTCGTAGATCTTCTTCACGTCGTCCTGGTCTGGCAGCTTGGGGTGCAGCAGGGCCTTCTTGAGGGTGACCTTGCCCGACGCAAGGCCGCGCACTGCCGTGGGCAGGGCCTCGACGAGCTGCTTGACGGCGCCGGGCTCGGTCTGGCCCTTGATCATCGAGCCGTCGCCGAAGGAGCGAGGGAGCATCTGCGCCTCGTGCAGGGTGCCCCACTTCTCGATCATGTCCACGAAGGCCTTCTCGTGGCCGTAGCCGTTGTTCGAGTCCTTGATGTCGTAGTCGCCGGTCGCGCGGCGGCGCAGGCGCATGATCTGGTCCATCGGCGCGACCTCCTTCGGGCACACCTCCACGCAGGCGAAGCAGTGGGTGCAGTCATAGAGGCCGTGCTCGTCCTCGGCCAGGTCGCGCAGGCGCTCCTCGGTCTGCCCGTCGCGCGGATCGCCGACGAACCGGTAGGCCTTCGCGAGCGCCGCCGGGCCGATGAACTCGGGATCGACCTCGAGCGACAGGCAGGCGCTCACGCACACGCCGCACTGGATGCACGCCATCGTCTGGGTCACGTCGATCATCGACTCGGCCGGAACGATGTACTCGCGCTCCGGCGGGTCGCCGTCGGGCAGCAGCCACGGAACGACGCGCTGGATCTTCTTCCAGTGCACCGCGTCCATGTCCACGATCAGGTCCTTGAGCACCGGCATGTTGCCCATCGGCTCCACGACGATTGGGTTGTCCGGCCCGGCCTTGGCGGCGGCGTCGGAGATGCGGGTGTTGCAGGCCAGGGCCGACTTGCCGTTGATCCGCACCCCGCAGGAGCCGCAGATGGCCGCGCGACAGGAGCAGCGGATCGCGATCGAGGCGTCCTCGTGGTCCTTGGCGTAGAGGATTCCGTCGAGCACCGAGCGCTCAGGCGCGATGTCCACGTCGTACTCGTGCCAGGTCGCGGTGTCCCCGGACTCGGGGTCGTAGCGGCGGATCTTCAGCGTGTAGGTCTCTGAGTCGGCCATCAGTACTTGCGCTCCTCGGGCTCCCACTGGGTCATCGTCACCTCGGAGTAGGAGACCTCGGGAACGTCTGAGCCGTTCACGCTCAGGTTGATGTGCTTGAGCCAGTCGTCGTCGTTTCGCTCCGGGAAGTCGGTGCGGTACTGGGCGCCGCGGCTTTCCTTGCGCTCGATCGCGCCCATCACGATGCACTCTGCGTTGTCGAGCATGAACTTCAGCTCGAGCGCCCCGAGCACGTCCTGGTTGAAGACCGAGCCCTTGTCGTCGACGGCCACCGTCTGCGCCTCCTCCTGGAGGCGCTTGACGACCTCCAGCGCGTTGTTGAGGCGCTCCTCGTCGCGAAACACCGACACGTCGGCGTCCATGACCTCGCCCATCTCGGCCTTGAGCTCGGATATGCGCCGTCCGGAGCGGTCGCGCGAGACGATCGTGTCGATGGTTTCGCGCTCGCGCGCGAGTTCGGAGCCCGCGGGGGTGGGCATCGCCATGCCGCGGGCTGTCTCGGCGGCGTGGGCGCCGGAGCGGCGGCCGAAGATCAGCGTGTCCAGCAGCGAGTTGGCGCCCAGGCGGTTGCCTCCGTGCACCGAGACGCAGGCGCACTCGCCGGCGGCGTAGAGGCCCGGCACGTCGGTCTGGCCGTCGATGTCGGTCTTGATCCCACCCATCACGTAGTGGTTGCCGGGCTTGATGTGGATCGGCTCGGTGGTGATGTCTGTACCGGCGAAGTCACGGCCCACGTTGACGATCTCTCTCAGCGACTGGAGGATGCGCTGACGCGGCACCACGGTGATGTCCAGCGCCACGGTGCCGTCCGGGAACCCCCGGCCCTCGTCGATCTCGGTCTGCTCTGCGCGCGAGACCACGTCGCGCGAGGCCAGCTCCATCTTGTTGGGGGCGTAGCGCTCCATGAACCGATCGCCCTCGGCGTTGAGCAGGTGGGCGCCCTCTCCACGCGCACCCTCGGTGATCAGCAGCCCGATGCCGGCGAGCGTGGTGGGGTGGTACTGGACCATCTCCATGTCCATCAGCGGGGCGCCCGCGCGGTAGGCCATGGCGATGCCGTCCCCCGTGCAGATGAGCGCGTTGGTGGTGGGGTTGAAGATCTGCCCGTTGCCGCCGGTGGCGAGGATCACGGCCTTGGCCGTGAAGAGCTCGAGTGAGCCGTCGCGGATGTTGCGCGTGACGGCGCCGGCGATCCGGCCCGAGTCGTCGCGCACGAGCGCGGTGGTGAACCACTCCTCGTAGCGGGTCACCTCCTCGTGCTTCATCAGCTGCTCGTAGAGCACGTGCAGGAGCGCCTGCCCGGTGATGTCCGCCACGTAGTAGGTGCGCGCGGCCGAAGCGCCGCCAAAGGCGCGGGTGCCGAGCTTGCCCTCGTCGTTTCTGTGAAAGGTCACGCCGAGGTGCTCCAGGTGCAGGATCTCGTCGGGCGCCTCGCGGCACATGACCTCGATCGCATCCTGGTCGCCCAGGTAGTCCGAGCCCTTGACGGTGTCGAAGGCGTGCGATTCCCAGGAGTCCTCCGGGTTCAGCGCCGCGTTGATGCCGCCCGCGGCGGCGTTCGAGTGCGAGCGCACGGGGTGGACCTTCGAGATCACCCCCACGGATGCGCCGCTCTCCGCCGCGGCGAGGGCGGCGCGCTGGCCGGCGAGGCCGGCTCCTATGACGAGGACGTCGTGCTGGGGCATCGGAGGGGGAGGCGCGGCGATTCTATGCAAACGCCTCTTCCGTGAGGTATACGCACCCCGAAGCGCGGCCGGGCCACGTGCCTGAGGAC
>JBBSLY010000139.1:0-4050 GCA_038233455.1 Solirubrobacterales bacterium
CTCGAGGAGGCGTTGCAGCAGGTTCCGGTCTCGGAAGGCCGCAACGGCCGATCGCCTCGCACGATCGACGTCCTGTTCGCCGGGCCGCTGCCGCCGAATCCGACCGACCTGCTCGAGTCAGAGCGGATGCGCGAATTGGTCGAGGATGCCGAGCGCGAGTACGATTTGGTTGTCATCGACACCCCGCCGACCTCGGTCGTTTCCGACGCCATTCCGCTCGTGGGGCGGGTCGGGGGCGTGATCATCGTCGGGCGCTTGGCCAAGAGCACCCGCGATGCGGTGACCCACCTCCGCAACCAGCTCCAGAACCTCGACGCGCCGGTCCTCGGGGTGGTGGTAAACGCCATGAGCTCCGACGCATCGGCCTACGGCTATGGGTACGGCTATGGGTACGGTTATGGCCCGAAGGACGGTGACCGCGCGCCCGCACCGGCCGAGCCAGAGTCGGAGTCGAGCAAGTCATGACCCCCCGGCGCGACACCATGGACATCTCGGCCTTCTTGGGGCTGCTCCGGCGTAGGTTCCTCATCATCCTCGTGGCCGTGGCGGCGGGGGCCGGGGTCGCCTATGTGATCTCGCAGAGCAGGAGCGATGAGTACTCTGCTACCGCGAAGCTGCTTCTCCGTAAGCTCGCATCGCCGACCCTCGAGGAGTTCAGCCCCCCGCTCCCCACCACCGCCGCCGACCGTGAATCGCTCGTCGTCTCCGGGCCGGTGCTCGAGCGGGCACAGCGGACGCTCACGGCTCGCGTTGGGAGCGCCCGGGCCCAAGAGCTCATCGCGGGCGTGAGCTCCTCGGCTGGGCAGGAGTCTGACGTGGTGGACATCGAGTCCAAGGCGACGACCGCGAACGGCGCCGCCCTCGCCGCGAACGCGGTGGCAGAGGCCAATGTCGAGGAGCGTCGCTCTGCGAGCCTCGCGAAGATCCGCCGGGCTCGGGCGTCGGTCCAGCGTCAACGAGCCAGCGCAGGATCCCTCGATCCGACGCAACGGGCGGTGGCCCTGGGGCAGATCGAGAGCAGGCTCCAGCTGCTGCGCCAGTCGGAGGCGGTGGCGGATGGGCAGGCCGATGTGGTGCAGCGCGCCACCGCGCCTTCTGCCCCGTCCTCGCCAAAGCCGACGCGAGATGCGCTCATCGGAGGCTTTGCGGGGCTCCTGATAGGCCTCGCCCTCGCGTTGGTGCGTGAGCAGATGGACCGGCGCGTCCGGCACTCGAAGGAGCTCGAGGAGGCATTTGGGCTGCCGGTGCTCGCGACGCTCGCCCAGAGCCGCTCGCTGTCCAAGCGTGATGGGCTGGCGCTCAGTTCGCTTCCCCCGGCCGAGGCGGAGGCGTTTCAGATGCTGCGTGCCAACCTGCACTACCTCGACAGCGACACCGAGCTTCGGTCGGTCGTGGTCACATCTGCCGGCATCGGCGATGGCAAGAGCACGGTCGCGCTGAACCTGGCCAAGGCCGACGCTGCGGTGGGCCGTCGGGTTCTCTTGATCGAGGCCGACATCCGCCGGCCGAGCCTCGCCGCGGCCCTGGGGCTGGAGGTTTCCGTCGGGCTCGCCGCCTATCTCGCCGACCGCGACCTCAAGCTCGGCGAGGTGACGCACAAGGTGCCCGTGGCCCAGCGTACGAACGGCAGGGACGTCCCGCTTACGATGGACGTCCTGGTGGCGGGGGGCGTTCCCTCCAACCCGAGCGAGCTGATCGCCTCCGAGCGCATGCGCGAGCTGATCAGGGAGGCCGAGAAGAGCTATGACCTCGTGGTCATAGACACGTCGCCGGCCGGGCTCGTGGCGGATGCCATCCCGGTCATGAACGAGGCCAGCGCCGTCGTGGTCGTGGGCCGTGTCGGCAAGGTCACGAGCACGGAGGCAGGAAGGCTGCGCGAGCAGCTCAAGCGAATCGACGCGCCCGCCTTCGGACTCGTCGCAAACTTCATCCGCGGCGGCGAGGACAAGACCTACGGCTACTACTGATCGGGGCGGGTCGCGGTAACCTCGGCCAATGCCGGTTGAGCTCCAGGAGCCCGCGGTCGCGTGGCGGATTCCCCTGGACCGCTACCACCAACTGATCGACGGTGGCCTCCTGGGCGAGGACGACCGGGCCGAGCTGATCGAGGGGGTGCTGGTCGCGATGAGCCCCAAGGGACCGGAGCACGACGCGGCGGTCGAGTGGCTCAACGAGCGGTTCGTCACCGAGCTGGCGGGGCGCGCGAGCGTGCGCGTGCAGAGCGCGCTGACCTTTCCCGGGTTGGATTCCGAGCCCGAGCCTGACCTGGTAGTGGTCGCACGCGATGCCCCGCGTCCCCGCCATCCGTCCACCGCGCTGCTCGTTGTCGAGGTCGCGGTCTCCTCGCTCAGCTACGACCGCCGCGTCAAGGCGCCGCTCTACGCGCGCGCCGACGTCCCCGAGTACTGGATCGTCGACCTCCCCGGCGAGGCGGTCGAGCTCTACCGCTCGCCGTCCGCCGGTGGCTACGCCGAGACGCAGCGCCTAACCGCCGGGGCCACACTCGTACCTGAGGCGCTCGGCGCCACGGCCGTAGCCCTCGTCGACCTGCTTGACTTCGCGCTCGGGCGCTGACCGGCGGCGGCTGAGCCTCGATCCTCACTACTGATCGGGGCGCGTGCCGCGAGCGCGGCCGCGGAGCCGGAGGAGGCGCGGAGAGTCGGTGAGCGGAAGCTCCACCTCGATCCGGTCGCGGCCGCGGGAGATGACCTTCACGGCCACACCCCGCGCGCTGAGCGGATCGCTCGCGGTTACGAGCGTGTCCGGATCCAGTCCCCCGATGGTGAGACGAAAGCTCTCCTCCGGCAGGTCGAGCGTGTCGCCGTCATAACGCCTCGCGAGGCTTCGAGTCATGACGTAGGCGGCGCCCACGTACTCGCCGGGCCCCGTCTGGAAGGGAAAGAAGCCCACGACATCGCGGTCATAGAGCGCGGGGCGCGCTTCGGACCCGTCTCCCTCGAACTGCTTGCGCCCGCGATCGTCGGCGATGCGCAGGAGGGAGAGGGGTCGTATGGCTCCTGGCGAAGGCGGGCCCTCGAGGGCCCGCACGAGGCGGGCGACGGCGCGCGGCGTTTGACCCCCGCGATCTGCTCCCGGGTAGGAACCGCTGTTGAGAGAGGCGAAGAAGGCGGGATCCACGAGGCCGAGATTGGGATCCTTGGCGGCGTAGAGGAACATCGCCGCGACGCCCTTGTTGACGAAGGCGGTGTAGTAGCGCAGCGCTGCCTTGGCCTGCATGCGCTCGACCTCGCTCGGCGACATCTGGGCGAGGGGGCGCTCAGCGGGTGCGAGCGGGTTGCTCGGGTCGCTGCCCGCCGGGTCGAGGTTGGTCTCGGTGATCCACATCTCGGGCGGCCGGCTGCCCTTAGGACGGGTACGTCGCCCGTGAGGCGTGTCGTACAGACGGGTGGTGATCGGGGAGAGGTCGCGCACGAGATGCTCGGTCTGGATCGCCGTCAGCGGGTACTCGGGGAAGAAGCTGTCGTACTCGGGGGTGAAGCTGTCTCGCCGGATCGGCTCCCTGCCTCTTCGGCCCTTGACTTCGAATCGAGGGCGACCCACGGCGTCGAGGGGCGTGATCGCGTTGTAGGCGGCGTCCTCGGGAAAGCGCCGCAGTGGGTAGTAGGGATGCTTGTCGACGGCTGTAAGGCCCCGGGGGCTCGTGGAGCCGGCGTCGAAGGGCGTCTGGTTGGCGAAGCCGTTGCCAATCCCGACACGCGGGACGCCGTTGCGCGGGTCGCGGATGAAGCGAACCGTACGCTCCAGGATCTCCCGGGGCGCATCGCCGGACCCGAGCTTGCCCGAGGGGCCGAAGTAGCGCTCGGCGAACAGGAAGTCAGAGCCGAAGGTGAGCTCGTTCCAGATCTCCACGTCGAAGCGCTGGCTGCCCATCACCTCTCGCGCGGCCCGAGTCACCGTGCCGACGTAGCTGAGCCAGCCGGCCAGCGTGCGCTCGAAGGATGGGTTGGGCCGGCCGTCCGGGAGCAGCGGCCGGGTGAACGGCGCGAAGCGCAGCGTCGCCGCGGCGTGGCGTCCGGCCTCGAGTGCCTC
>JBBSLY010000140.1:0-3912 GCA_038233455.1 Solirubrobacterales bacterium
AGCAACTCCCCGGTCGGCTTGGTCCTCCAGACCCGCTTGAACGGCGGCTTGAGGTCGCTCGGCAGGTGGCTGGTGCGGGCGCGGTCATAGCCGAAGGTCGGCCACACGAACGAGCTCGGCCTCGCCTCGGGCGCCTCAGACTCAGGCGGGCCCGCCCCCGGGCCGACGGTCAGCTCGGACTGCTGGGACTCGAGGTACAGCAACCCGCCGGCGACCGCCGCCGCGGCCACGACCACGAGCGCGAGCGCGCTGGCCCACTTGTGGGCGCCGAGGGTCTGGCGGAGCTTGCTGATCGAGACCTACCTTCTCGCGACACCCGGCTCGCGAGCGCAGGCGGGTGAGGCGGTCGACGGCCGGGCAAAGCTAGCAACCCGCCCGGCCGCGCTCGGCGAGGGTCGCGGCCGGGGGAGCGTAGGCGAGCGGGCGCTTGTCCCCGGCCTCGGGCGCCTCTCGCAGGTGGCCGTGGGCCGCCTCACCCGCACGGTCGGGATTCTCACCTCTCGACCCGCCGAGGACAGGGTCTGGCGCGCCTCGGGGGACACGGATCCGAGGCGCTATGTTTCTCGCGGTGGCACGGCCGCGTCGTGAGCAGTTCCTGACTCAGCTCTGGACGAAGCTGAAGGCCGAGGAACGCCGGCCCGGGTGGGTCGGCCGGTCGGTGCGTTACCGCACCCGACGGGCGATCCGGCGCGCGTGGCGAGCGGCGACCGCCCTGCTCCGAAGGCTCCTGCTGCGCTACGCATCGGCCCCGCTGCGACCGGCCGGGGAGGCCGGCGCCGACCGCCGCGTGATCATCCTTCTGTTCAGCGCCTGGGGCATGGGCGGGACGATCCGCACGACGCTGAACCTCGCGGAGTACCTCGCGGACCGGTACGAGGTCGAGATCATCAGCGTGATGCGCAGCCGCGAGGAGCCGTTCTTCGGGGAGTTCCCGCCCGGGGTGAAGGTCACCGCACTCGACGACAAACGCCGGGGCGCCGTCCGACCTCGCATCACGGCTTGGAGCCGCAGGCTGCTGCGTGGGTGCCCGAGCGTGCTGGTGCATCCATCCGAGCGCTGGGCCCCGTGGTTCAGCCTCTGGACCGACGTACGGCTCGTGCGCAAGCTCCGCGGTCGGTCCGGCTTCCTGATCGCCACGCGGCCAGGGTTGAATCTGATAGCCGCCCAGCTCTCGGCTCCTGGCCTGGTCAAGATCGGCGAGGAGCACATGCACCTCCGCCACCACGCCCGTCCGCTGCGAAAGTCGATGCGGCGGCTCTACCCCAAGCTCGACGCCTTCGCCGTGCTGACGGAGGGGACCAGGCGCGAGTACGAGGCGATTCTCGATGGTCGCGTGCGGCTCGCGTGCATACCCAACAGCGTCCGCGACCTGGGAGGCCGAGCCGCCGACCTCGAGGCGAGGACCGTGCTCGCTGCGGGCAGGCTGGTGGCCCAGAAGGGCTTCGACTACCTGATCCCCGCGTTCGCGCAGGTCACCGCGGCGCATCCCGACTGGCGACTGCGGATCTGCGGCCAGGGCAAGCTGCGCGAGCCGCTAGAGCAAATGATCGAGGACCACGGCCTCGCGGACGTCGTGACGCTCGCGCCGCCCGCCACGGACATGGGGGCCGAGCTCGAGAGCGCGTCGATCTTCGCGCTGAGCTCTCGGTTCGAAGGCTTCCCCCTGCTGATGCTCGAGGCCATGAGCAAGGGGATGGCGGTCGTCAGCTTCGACTGCCCGACCGGTCCCGCCGACCTCATCGACGACCATCGCAGCGGGATCCTCGCCGCGCCCCGCGACGTCGACGCGCTCGCGAGCGGCCTGCTCGAGATGATCGAGGACGCCGAGCTTCGCCGCCGTTGCGGGGCCGCAGCGGCCGAGACCGCGCGCGACTACCGGATGGAGGCCATCGGCCCGCTGTGGGACGACTTCCTGCGCGAGATTCGGGCGGAGCGGACGGCTCTGGGGTAGGGGCGCTACCGAGCGACCGCGGTCGCCGAGCGGAGCCGAGGCCTCAGCTCGAGGGGGCTCCCGCGAGGTCCTGGGCGTAGCCCCAGGTCGCGGTGATCGCCCGCAGGGGATCGGGAACGATCTCCGGCGCCGGGCTCGCCGCCTGCACCCGGCCGGTCTTGATCCGCTCGGCCGGATCGCCGAGCCCGGGGCGGTAGGGCCCGTGGTCGAAGTTCCCGTACTCGAGCATCCCCGGCTCCGCCTCGACGCCGAGAAACCCACACAGTCGCCGGGTCACCGCCCGCGGGTCCGCGGTGAGCTCCTCGTAGCGCACCGTGATCCCGTCGTGGGTCTCGCGCGCCCGCTCCAGGGCCTCGCAGTAGCGCCGGATCAGGTCCACGTTCTCGTCGTGGTCGAGCTCGGCCCCGAGCAGCTTCTGCCGCGAGCGGGCGATCGCGGCCGGGTGACGCAGGAGGAAGACGAAGCGGGCGTCGGGCCAGCACTCCCGGATCCGATCGACCATGAACACGTTGTTCGGGGTCTTATCGACGATCAGCCGCTTGCCGCTGCTCGACAGCTCGCGGTGCAGCAGGCGGTCCCACAGCAGATACTCGAGGGCGCCGGCGTCGAGGCCCATCTGCTTCATCGAGCGCCGCGACCACGTCTTGTCGAGCTTGACCGAGATGTAGCGCAGGTGCAGCTCGTGCGGGGCGTGGATCTGCGAGTGGCTGTTGAGCAGCACCCGCAGCAGGGTCGAGCCCGAGCGCAGGGTGCAGAGGATGAAGACCGGCGCGGCCACGAGGCGATCGCCTGGACGGATCGCCCCGACGCGGCTCCTGGGTGCTGAGCCTGGCCTGCGCAGCTCGTAGCCGGTCGCTCGCGCGAGCCTGTCGTTGACCGTCCGCTTCCAGTCCACAGGCCCACTCTAGATGGTCTCCAAAGCCCGGACACCGTCGCGACGGATCGCCATACTCCCGCGCGACCGCCGTCTTCGGCCTGGTGTGCGCGCGGTGCGACCGCGCGGCGTGGCACGCCGCCGCAGAGAGATTCGACGCCGGAAGGGGCGCCTGGCATGACCGTGCGATCACTGACGACCGGAGTCGCGTTCCTCGCGTTGGCGGTCGTGCCCGCCGCCTGCGGTGAGAGCGAGACGACCTTGAACGTTAGCCTCAGCGACTACCAGCTCGAGCCGCGCAACCCGCAACTCGACGGGCCGGCGGAGGTGCGCTTTCGCGTCCGCAACGTCGGCTCCGTCCCGCATGCCCTCACCGTGGTGGGGCCGAAGGAGGAGGTCGAGACCGAGCCGGTGGCGCCCGGTGGCACCACCGAGTTCTCGCTGGCCCTCGACGAGCCGGGGCGCTACCGCTGGTTCTGCCCCGTCGGCGACCACCGCGGCCGCGGGATGCGCGGGCGCATCACCGTCGACGGGTGAGTGAGGAGCGCAGGTGACGGCGCCGACGCGAGCGCGTCCCCGCCTCGGAGGACTTGACGCAGTCCGTCGTCTCGCCGCCGCCGCGCGGCGTCGGCTCCGGCCGGCCCTCTCGCCCGGCACGCTGGCCCTCGCCCTGATCGTCGTGGGCGGGCTCGCGGTGCGCCTGTACGGCATCGACCACGGCCTGCCGTACGTCTACAACTACGACGAGCTCTACCACTTCACGAGCCGAGCGATCGCGATGCTCGGAGGGAACCTCAACCCGGAGTACTTCGACAACCCGACGACGCTGACCTACCTCATCCACCTCGCTCTGCGGTTCCAGTACGGGGGAGTCTGGCCATTCGGCGACCTCTCGGGGGTGATGGCCGACCTGAAGGCGGACCCGACGGGCGCGTACCTGACTGCGCGCTCGATCTCGACGGCCCTCTGCATGCTCGCCGTCGTCGCGTTGTTCTCGGTCGGGAAGCGGCTGTGGGGCACAGCGGAGGGCCTCGCCGCGGCGGCGATCCTCAGCTTCGCCTTCCTGCCCGTCGCCTACTCACGCCTC
>JBBSLY010000141.1:0-3741 GCA_038233455.1 Solirubrobacterales bacterium
GGCCCGGCACGTTCAGCTCGACGGCAACCCCCTCGACCGCGAACCGCGACCCGAGCGGGCGCAGCTCGAGGCCGTCGGCGCGCAGCTCACCGGAGTCGATGCCATACGAACACGAGCCGTCTATCTCGACTCGAGGCCCCGTGATCCGAGCCGCCGCGTGCGCGGCGAAGTCGCGGAACACCTGCTCGAGCTCTGACAGGGAGCCGTACGTGGCGTGGTGGTCGAGCTCTGAGTTGGTGATCACGGCCACCTCGGGCTCCAAGTGCAGGAGCGAGCGGTCCGACTCGTCGGCCTCCACCACGATCCAGTCGCCGGCCCCCCAAGCGGCGTTGGTGGCCGTCGTGCGCAGCTCGCCGCCGACCAGGTAGCTCGGCTCGAGCCCGCAGTGCAGGAGCACCTCGACGATCATCGCGCAGGTCGTGGTCTTGCCGTGGGTGCCGCCCACCGCAATCGAGCGTTTCAGGCGCGAAATCTCGCCCAGCAGCTCACCGCGGTGCCACACGCGGCTTCCGGCTGCCCGTGCCGCAGCCAGCTCAGGGTTGTCGTCGGCAATCGCCGTGGAGACCACTACCTCCGCGCCCGGCGACAGGTTCGCCGCCGAGTGGCCCAGCACGGGCTCGATTCCGTACGCCCTCAGGCGCTCGGTGTAGGAGGACTCCGCCCGGTCCGAGCCGGTGACCCGGGCCCCGAGCTGCGCGGCCACCATCGCGAGGCCGCTCATGCCCGCCCCGCCGATCCCGACGAAGTGCAGACTGCGGTCGGAGAAGGGGCCGCCGCTCATCGCGCGAGACCTTAGTGCCGCGCGGGATGTCTGTTGTGGGCTCCAGGGGCTTTCTCTACCCTCCGGCGGACCGATGCGACCGCTAGCCCTCTGCGCCTTGGCAGCCCTGGCCGTTCCGGTGCTTCTGCCCCACTCGCCGCCAGCGAGCGCGTCCACTTCCGCAACCCCCGTCGCGCAGGCCCAGGCGGACCCAGAGGCCCCAGGCCGCCCCATAAACACCGAGGAGCCCTCAATCTCGGGCGAAGCCCGAGAGGGCGAGACCCTAGCCGGGTCACGCGGCTCCTGGGAGAGTGCCTCGCCGACCAGCTACAGCTTCCGGTGGCTGCGCTGCGCCCCGGCCTGTGAGCCGACCGGCGATGAGGACAGGTCCTACGTCGTGACAAAGGCAGACGTCGGCGCACGCGTCCAGTTCGAGGTCACGGCCACCAACGCGGAGGGCTCGAGCACTGCCACCGCGACCACGTCGGCCGTCACCGGCGAGCGGGATGAGTCCAGCGCACCGGCGAAGCTGACACGGCTGTCGCCGTTTCCCGTTGTGGTGATCACCGGCCGCTCGCGCAGCGACGGTTCGGTGATCACCCGCCTGCTGATCCGTCGCGCCCCGCGACGGGCGCGCGTAGTGATCCGGTGCGAGGCCGGCGGGCGGCGGGCGTGCCGGTTCGGCCTCACGAGGCTGAGGATCAGGCGCCCGTCACGCACCCGAGTGCGCAGGCTCGAGGGCCAGTTCAGCGCCGGCACGGTGATCAAGATCTTCATCCGCAAGGGGCGCACGCTGGGCAAGTACACGCGCCTGCGAATCCGGCGAAACGCCGCCCCGGCGCGGATCGACCGCTGCCTGGAGCCGGGCTCCGCGCGGCCCGTGCGCTGCGACAGCAGCTAGCTCGCCCGTGCCCCCCCGGCGAGCTCTGACAGCTCGCCGGCGATCCGCTGCGCGGCGTCGGGGCGGGCGACCGCCCGCGCCGCTTTCGCCATCGCGGCCGTCCGCTCCGGGACGTGCACCAGGGCTCCTACCTCCCGCGTCAGGCGTGGCCCGTCCACCTCGTCGTCTTTCAGCACGACGGCGGCGCCGGCGGCCTCCATGTAGCGGGCGTTGGCGGTCTGGTGGTCCGCGGTGGCGTGCGGATATGGCACCAGTATCGATGCCAGACCCGCCGCTGCGACCTCGAGCACCGACCCGCCGGACCGCGCGACCACGAGGTCGGCCGCGGCGAGCGCATCGGCGAAGGGATCCACGTATGCGTGCAGGCTGTAGTGGGCGGGCGAGCCGAGGCGCTCCAGGCGCTCGCGGAGACCGGCGTGGTCGCGGCGGCCGCATACGTGCAGGACCGCACAGGGCGCCTGGGAGCCGAAGGCGTCCATGGTCGCGTCGTTGAGCCGGCGCGCGCCGAGCGATCCGCCGAACACCAGCACGCACGTCGCGTCCCCCTCCAATCCGAGCCGCTCGCGGGCGAGGTCGCGGTCGGCGGCGGCGGTTCCCGCGGGGATCGGACGTCCGCTGACCACGTAGCGATCCCCCTCCCTGCCCGCGATCGGGAAGGCCAGGAAGACACGGGTCGCGAGCGGGGCGAGCATCCGGTTGGCGATGCCGAGATGGCTGTCGGCCTCGGTGAGCACCAGCGGGAGGCCGAGCGAACGGGCGGCGAGGCCCACCGGCCCCGCGACGTACCCCCCGCCACCCATCGTCGCATCGACGCCCAGGTCGCGCAGCAGCCGCCGCGCCCGCGCCACGGCCAGCCCGGCCAGCCCGACGGCTCTGGCGGCGCGCAGCGGGTTGCGGCGGTCGATTCCCGCCACCTCCAGGCGGTGAAGCCGGTAGCCGGCCGCGGGCACGAGCTCTGCCTCCGCCCGCTCGCCACCGATGAACTCGACCTCGGCGCCGCTATCCCGCAGCGCGTCCGCGACCGCCAGAGCCGGAACGACGTGCCCGGCGGTCCCGCCTGCCGCTATCGCGATCCTGGGCATCTCGTCCCCCGGGAATGACGTCGAAGGGCGACGCTGTCGCCCGCCCGCCTCGACGGTTGGGCCTGGCCTTTGGCACCGCCAGCCCGCCGGTGTCCGCGATGTTGAGCAGCAGACCCATCCCGCCGAGCAGCACGACCAGGTTCGTGGCGCCGTAGGAGATGAACGGCAGCGGCACGCCGGTGAGCGGCGCCATGCCCAGCACCGCGAAGAAGTTCAGGGTCGCCTGGCACATGATCAGCGACGTGATGCCCGCGGCCAGCAGCTTGGAGTAGGGGTCGCGCGCCGCCTTCGCGGTACGCAGCCCCGCGTAGCCGATCATCCCGTACAGGATGGCGACGCCGAAGATCCCCACCAGGCCGAGCTCCTCCCCGATGATCGCCAGGATCATGTCGGTGTGCGCCTCGGGCAGGTAGAAGATCTTCTGCACCGATTCGCCGAGCCCGACGCCGAACAGCCCGCCCGAGCCGATGGCGGTGAGCGCCTGGACGGCCTGGAAGCCGCTGCCGGCGGCGTCCGAGAAGGGGTCGAGGAACGAGGTCAGCCGCGCCATCCGGTAGGGCTCGAGGATCGCCAGCGGCAGCGCGAGCGCCACCAGCCCGCCGCCCATGGCGGCGACGAGGCGGGCCGGCGTGCCGGCCGCGACCAGGATCGCCCCCAACGTGAGGCAGATGACCATCGTCGTTCCCATGTCGGGCTGTGCCATCAGCAGAGCACAGGACGCGCCGACGACCATCAGCAGTGGGCGTGAGAGGCCCTTGAGGGTGAGCACCGTCTTCGGTCGCTCGGCCAGCAGCCGGACGCTGTAGAGGATCAGGGCCAGCTTGAGCAGCTCGGAGGGCTGGAACCGCAGCGCGCCGCTGCCCAGCCAGCGCGTGGCCCCGTTCACGGTCACGCCGAAGCCGGGCACCAGCACGAGCACGCACAGCCCGATCGAGACCATCAGCACCAGCGGCGTGGCCTCCTTGACGAGGGCGAGGCCCTTGCGGGAGAGCACGTAC
>JBBSLY010000142.1:0-3307 GCA_038233455.1 Solirubrobacterales bacterium
CGGTGGTCGCCGCAGGCGTAGCGCATCGGGCCGAGCGGCCCGCGTCCGTGCCAGATCAGCCACCGCTCCGGGCCGGCGTCCACGTAGCGCCCGAAGAAGAGGTCCTGCACCTGGGCCTCGAGCGCGGCCTGGGTCTCGGGCCCCGGCCTGCACCCGCAGAACTGGCACCGAAACACGAACTTCACCGGCATCCAGCCACGGTAGCGCGTGAGGCCGGCGGTCAGGAGGGCAGACCCGCCGGGGGTGGCGAGCCGGCCGCGGCGGGGGACCCGGCCTGCTCGCGGTCCCAGGCCACCGTCTGCTCGAGGCCGCGCTCGAGGGGCGTGCTGGCGCGGAAGCCGAACAGCTCGCGCGCGCGGCTGGTGTCGAGCGCCCGGCGGGGCTGGCCGTCGGGCTTGGAGGGATCCCAGTCCAGCCGTCCCTCGAACCCGGTGATCCGTGCGATCAGCTCTGTGAGCTCGCGGATGCTGATCTCACTCGACGCGCCGAGGTTCACGGGCTCGGCGCCCTCGTAGCGCTGCGCGGCGGCGGCGATCGCATCGGCGCAGTCCTCGACGTAGAGGAACTCCCGCGAGGCGCTGCCGGTTCCCCAGCACTCGATGTGATCGGCGCCGGTCACCCGAGCCTCCTCGCACTTGCGGATCAGTGCCGGTATCACGTGCGAGGAGTGGGGATCGAAGTTGTCGCCCGGGCCGTAGAGGTTGACCGGCATCAAAAAGACGCCGGTGAGGCCGTACTGCGCGCGGTAGCTCTGGAGCATGACCAGCAGCGCCTTCTTCGCCACGCCGTAGGGGGCGTTGGTCTCCTCCGGGTAGCCGTTCCAGAGCTCGTCCTCGGAGAAGGGCACCGGCGTGTGCTTCGGATAGGAGCACACCGTCCCGAGCTGCACGAACTTGGCCACGTCGCGGCGGCGTGCCTCCTCGATCATGTGCAGGCCCATCGCCATGTTCGCGTAGAAGAACCGGCCGGGGTTGTCGCGGTTGGCCCCTATCCCGCCCACCTCGGCGGCCAGGTGGATCACGGTCTCGGGCCGCGCATCCTCGTAGGCGCGGGTCACGGCGACGGGGTCGGTCAACTCGTAGTCACTTCGACGAGGTACGAACACCTCGGCGGCCCCGGCCGCCTCCAGGCCCTCGCGCACTCGAGCGCCCAGGAATCCCGCGCCGCCGGTCAGCAAGATCCTCCTGCCCCGTACCGCGTCCGCCATAGCGGCTCAGCCTAGCGCCAACCCCACCCACCCACTCTCGCGCTTGAGCGACGCGAGAAGCGAGCATGGCGTGGGAAGCAGGGAGCGACGCGTGCGGACGCACGCGAGCGACCGATGACCGCGCCAGGCGACGCTTATCGCGGCGCTAAACGAGCTCGAGGAAGACCATTTCGGTGGAGTCCGACTTGCGCGGTCCCAGCTTCAGAATGCGGGTGTAGCCGCCGGGCCGCTCGGCGTAGCGGGGCGCGAGCTCCTCGAAGAGCTTGTAGACGATGAACTTGTCCTGGCCCAGCCGCGCCATCGCGAGCCGGCGGGAGTGCTGATCGCCCTTCTTGCCAAGCGTGATCAGCCGCTCGAGCTCGGGCTTGACCGCCTTTGCCTTGGCCTCGGTCGTCTGGATCCGCTCGTGGTCAATCACCTCACGCGAGAGGTTCATCATCAGCGACTTGCGGTGGGCCGAGTCGCGGCTGAGCTTGCCCTTCTGCTTTCCGTGGCGCATGGCTCAGAGCCTAGGCCCGCAGCGACAGCCCGCGCGCTTCGAGGGTCTCGATGACCTCTTCGATCGACTTGCGGCCGAAGTTGGGGATCGAGTTCAGCTCGGACTCCGACTTCTGGACGAGGTCGCCCACGGTCTGCACGCCCGCCCGCTTGAGGCAGTTGTAGGAGCGTACTCCCAGCTCGAGCTCCTCGATCAGGATGTCGTCCATCCCGTCGGCCACCGCGATCGAGCCCCCGCCGACCGAACCGAGGCCGTCGCCGAGGCTGCCTACCGAGGCGGCTCCGACCAGACCCGCTCCGGCCTCGCGCAACGAATCGACTCGCTCGGGTTCGCTGAAGATGGCCAGGTACTTGATCAGGATCTCTGCGGCCTCGCGCAGCGCCGCGTGGGGATCGACCGAGCCGTCGGTCTCGATGTCCATCGTGAGCTTGTCGTAGTCGGTG
The DNA here is from genome assembly GCA_038233455.1 of Solirubrobacterales bacterium. GTDB lineage: Bacteria > Actinomycetota > Thermoleophilia > Solirubrobacterales > Thermoleophilaceae > JAAYBF01. Next base: position 2,150 of record JBBSLY010000142.1, read on the forward strand.
CGCTGACCTACGCGGGCGGACTCGACCGAGTAGGCCACGCGCTTGACGGGCGAGAAGATCGAGTCGATGGGGATCACGCCGATCGGCTGGTCGGGGGTCTTGTTGTCCTCGGCCGGGGTGTAGCCGCGCCCGTGGCCGATCGTCAGGTAGATCTCGAGCTTGGTCTTCTTCTCGAGCGTGGCGATGTGCGTCTCCGGGTTGAGGATCTCGACGCCGGAGGGCAGGTCGATGTCACCCGCGGTGACCTCACCGGGGCCGGTGACCACCAGCGGCGCCTCGATCTCGGCGGCCTCGGAGTGCATCCGGCAGACGATCTCCTTGAGGTTGAGGACGATGTCGGTGACGTCCTCGGTCACACCGTTGATCGTGGAGAACTCGTGCGCGACCCCTTCGATCCGAACGCTGGTGACCGCGGCGCCTGCCAGCGAGGACAGCAGCACGCGGCGCAGCGAGTTGCCGAACGTGTAGCCAAAGCCACGGTCCAGCGGCTCGATTGTGAAGCTCCCTCGGTTATCCTGAACGCTCTCCGAGGAGATCTGGGGGGTTTGGAACTCGATCATGGGTGGGTGTCCTTCGCGTTGAAAGCAAGGCCCGGCGGCACCAACGCCGCGGGCGTGGGGGCTACTTCGAGTACAGCTCTACGATGAGCTGCTCCTGCACGGGCGCGGCGATCTCGTCGCGCTCGGGCTGGCGCAGCACCTTGGCGGTGAGCCCATCGTGATCCGCCTGCAACCAAGCGGGCACCACCGACACGAGCTCGGTGGCCTGCCGGATCACCGCGTCGGCCTTGGAGCCGGGCTTCAGGGTGATCACGTCGTCTGCGCGCACCTGGTAAGAGGGGATGTCGACGCGCCGGCCGTTGATCGCCCAGTGGCCGTGCCGAACCATCTGGCGGGCCTGGCGGCGAGAGGCCGCGAAGCCGAGGCGGACGAGGACGTTGTCGAGGCGCGACTCGAGCATGCGCAGCAGGTTCTCGCCCGTCACACCGGGCTGGCGCGAGGCGTGGGAGTAGTAGGTCCGAAACTGCTTCTCGAGCACGCCGTAGTAGCGCCGCGCCTTCTGCTTCTCGCGCAGCTGGACGCGGTACTCGGACTGGCGCGCGCGGCCGCGGCCGTGCTCGCCCGGCGGGTAGTTGCGCCGCTCGATGCCGCACTTGTC